>JAYWDH010000166.1:0-4172 GCA_043779945.1 Microbacteriaceae bacterium | reverse complement strand
TTCGTTCGGTGTGATCGATAAAAAGTGATGGTCAGACGGCACTTTTGAGTAGTGGCTCCTACGGACGTCGATCCAGTGACCTCACGATTTTTGGTGATCCAGAGGAGGATTGTCGGTCGCAGTTGCTCGCAGCTGGTTTCCGGGCTCGTTCCCCGGGGCGCATCGACACTTTCTGCGATCACCGTGGACGCGTATCTGCACGATGGTGAAATCGGTCACCCAGGAATGGTTCGGGAGCGGGGCGGTGAAGTCCCGGTTCAACAGGTCGCCGGCACGTTTGCCGTCCTTGGCGGGGATCGTGGTCCTGGTCTTCCGGCCCCGGACCAGTCCGCTCATCCCGGCCAGGCGCATCAGCCGGGTCGACGGTGTGTTGGGAGACACCGGGGAAGCCGTTACTTCCCAGCCATGCCGTCATCTTCCGCCGCCCATAGAGCGCCTCGGAGCGCGGCACGCTTCTTCCGGGCCCGATAGGTTCGCGCGGCGACCCGGACGCCCCGAGGGTCGAACTCCCTCGCGAAGAAAGACACCGCAGATTTGAGGATCGGCGAGTTCGTCTCCCTGAACTCACGGAGCTCCTTCTTCAGCCGGCGGATCTCTTCCAGCTCCGCACTGGACGCCCCGGGCTTCGCCCCGGCGTCAACTTGCGTCTGCCGAACCCACGTTCAGCTTCTCGCCCCAGTCCCGGCATGCAGCCCACGGGACGGGCAATCAGGCAGACGATCCAGAACCATCGTCGCACGCTCACGAGCCTCGAGGGGATATTTGTTGGGCATAACCGCACCCTTTCCGAGAAAGAAAACAGCCCGAAAACTCGGGACGGGTCACCGACAGCAGTCCCCGGACACCTTCCGTCCAAATGGAAGGACGACTGGCAACAACCTCCACCAGTTTTATAGCCGGGTATGAAGGGTCGGGGGACCTCGCTACCAGAGTCCATCCCCTTAGGCGGAGATGTCGACCTGCACCCGGTCCCTCAGCTCAAGCTTCGTTACACGCGCGGCAACAAAAAATGCAATAATGTCGCATTGTTGAAATATCCTGTCGATGGAGACCGCCATGGCGACAAGCCGGATCATCGCGACGGGGATGGTGCCGTTCGTGCGTCGTTCGGAATCACCCGTCGACCTTCTCGCGGCGCGGGCCGTACGTGAGCTCTTCAACTCGAGCGGGCTCGACCGCGACCTCGTGCAAGAGGCGTACTTCGGCACATCCAAGGGCGGAAGCCTGATCGGTCAGCGCGCCTTGCGATTCGCAGGACTCGCTAGCGGGATCCCGATTTACAACGTCGAGAACGCCTGTGCCTCCAGCGCGGTGGCCTTCCATCTGGCACATCGCGCCATCTCCGACGAACGGATCGAGGCGGCCCTGGTGGTGGGCGTCGACCGTCTCTCCGACCTCGGCAAGGGCGCACTTCCGGTGCAGGACACCGAATGGGACGGACGGGCGGGCGTGACCAACCCTGTTGTCTACGCAATGCGGGCCACCCGCTACATGCACGACTACGGCGCGACGGTCGAGGACCTCGCGCGAGTCTCGGTCAAGAGTCGTTACTTCGCCAATCTCAACCCATACGCGCAGATGTCGGGTGAGACGACCGTCGAAGAGGTGCTCGCATCGCCTCCGATTGCCGATCCGCTGACGCTGTTCCAGTGCTCAGCCAAAAGCGACGGCGCGACTGCGGTGCTGCTGGTGTCGGACTCACTCGCCCTGAAGCTCGAACGTACCGGTCCGCGGGTGCGCGCATCCGAGGTGCGTTCCGGCTCCTTCTCTTCTGCTGCGCGCGACATCACCCATCCCGACATCACTACCCGCGCAGCTTCAATGGCCTACGAGGTCTCCGGGCTCGCCCCGAGCGACCTCGACGTGGTCGAGTTGCACGATGCGTTCAGCATCGCCGAGTTGTTGTACACCGAAGAGCTCGGCTTGGCCGAGCACGGTGGGGCGGTCGAACTACTGGCGCGCGGTGCCACGTCTGACCTGAGGGCCGGAGTGGGCGCGGTCGTCAATCCGGGCGGCGGGCTGCTCAGTCGCGGACATCCGATCGGCGCCACGGGACTCGCGCAACTCATCGAGATCACCACCCAGTTGAACGGCACCGCAGGTGTGCGCCAACGCGAGGACGCGAAAGCCGGACTCGCGCACGTCACCGGCGGTGGGGCATCCGGCTTTGACAATGGCGCGTGCGCCGTGACCGTGCTGACAAAGGACTGACACCTATGACCGATCTCGTCACCTGGCCGGCCATTCTGCCTGCTGCACTCGTCGAACTTCCTCGCCACGTCTCGGCCATCCTCGACGCGAGTTCGCGACCCGTGGGGCTTGTCACGGAACTAGCCTCTGCCACTGGGCCGGCACTCGTGGTGCTGACCGGCGCCGATGCCGCGGTGCTCCCCGAGCTCGATCAGATCATCGCGGGTCGCGCGGCGGCGACCGTGCTCCTCATCGGTGACGGCTGGATCGGAACAGAAGGTCCGGATGTCGCCGCTGCGATGGTCGGTGGGGGTGCCGTGGCCCTTGCGCGCTCGATCGCGGTGCGACGCCATGCCACCGGCCGAGTCAACGTCGTCTGCGTGCCGGAGCGACTCATCGGCTTCGCGGGATCCCAGCACGGGCCCCTCGCGCTCGAAATCAGGAGCGTGGACGTCGCGGAGGTCGTCGCCTTCGTGCTCGGCAGTCAGTCGTCGTACATCGACGGGCAGGTGCTCTACGCCGATGGCGGACGGCAGCTGTTCTCCTCCCTCACCGCGTAAGGAGCCTCAGGTGATTGAACAGGATGTGAAGATCGCACTCGTCACCGGTGGCGGTCAGGGCATTGGTGCGAGCATCAGCGCTGAACTGGCGCGCGGCGGATATCACGTCGTAATCAATGACCTCGACCAGTCCCGCGCCGCTGCGATGGTGGCGCAGTTGCGGGCGGACGGGGGCCGCGCTTCGTTTGCCCTCGCCGATGTGAGTGATTCGATATCGGTTGACGCCATGTTCGATCTGATCGAGGCGGAGCACGGCACGGTCGACGTGCTCGTCAATAACGCGGGGGTGAATGGCAACGCCAGCATTCGCAACGTGACCGACTCGTTCTGGGACCGGGTGACCTCGATCGATCTTGACGGGGTGCTGCACTGCACTCGGCGCGCGCTCGGCCCTATGCGCGAGACGGGGGCCGGATCCGTTGTGAATATCGCCTCGCGGGCGTGGCTGGGCTGGTGGGGGCAGAGCGCATACGCGTCGGCCAAGGCCGGCGTCGTCGGAATGACCCGCGCGCTTGCGGTCGAGATGGCCTCGAAGGGCGTGCGTCTCAACGTTGTCGCCCCGGGCCTCATCGATTCTCCGATGCTTCGGGATCGCGACGAAGACGCCTTTTCGCGCCTGCTCACAAGCGTCCCCGCCGGCACACTGGGCACCCCGCAGGACGTCGCCGACGCCGTGCTCTTCCTGGCGAGCGACCGCTCACGAACGATGACCGGTCAAGTGCTCTACGTCTGCGGGGGCAAGAGCATCTACGCATATCCTGATTGGTCGTGACGGAGAACAAGATGAGCGAGTACGAACCCGCGCGCTACGCGCGCTGCCCGACGTGCCAGGAGGCCTCGTTCCCCCGTCACGAACTGTCCCCGTGCGGGCACGACGCTGAGCCGGAGTTGTTCCTCTTCGAAGGGAGGGGAGACGTCTACTCCTGGACGCGCACGCACGGTAACGGGAGCCCGTCGATCATCGCGATGACCGACTTCCTGGGTGGCGAGTTGCGTGTCACCGCTACCGTCATCGACCGCGATGAGATCAAGATCGGCGACCGCCTTGTCGTGCTGTCGCGAGACGACGGGTCGTTCGTGCTCTCAGCCAGCGGGGCCGACGCCTCCTGATCCCGACGTCCGACGTAGCTCAGGCGCCGATCATCCCGTGCGAGGCCCAGAAGCGCGCGGCGGCGGCATGGAGCGGAACAGCGAGAGGCGCGTCGATCGCGTCGACCACCATCCGTTCGAGCGGCAGCGAACTGCCTCCCTGCCAGGCGATGTTCTCCCGTTCTGCGAGGAGTGCGGCACAGAAACCCTCGACGAGTTCGTCTGGCGCATCGGCGCGCGTATAGAGAAGGAAGCCCGAGAAATCCAGGGTCGGGATGTCGGTATCCAGCTCGGGAAAGCGCTCCATCGTCAAAGCGCCGCGACGATATCCCC
>JAYWDH010000165.1:0-4193 GCA_043779945.1 Microbacteriaceae bacterium | reverse complement strand
GTGCGTATCCGATCAGAAATTCATTCATAACCCAAAACGGTGCGCCACACAGAGGGCAACAGCAACAGTCCCGAGAAATCCCGTAAGACGCCTACCCGGGCACGCCATCTAGCCTCGAGAGCCGCACCAATTCAGCTCGTTACATCACGTGCCCAGCCGCCCGCTCAGGGTCCCCGTTGCAGGCACTCGAACCGCGCGAAAAGTGGTCGCCCAATCGTGCCAACTTCATTGTCTGCCCTCGACTCAGAACGGCGGTGCTCGCGATTCAGCACTACTCGTGGTCATACATCATACAAATTGGTGCCGCTCCGCCGCGTCACGAATTCCGGCCGATCGGCAGGGAGATCGTCTCACCGGCTGCGACGTGCACGCGCTCGGCGCGTTCGAAGGCCTGCTCGTAGGGTACGGACATCTCGGCCGCGCTCTCGATCAGCACGGCGGCGCGTGCGGAATGCGCGGTCGGGTTGCGCACGCGGAGCACCCGCCCGTCGGGAGTCGCGTCGAGGGTCACCTCGAGCGCATCGAAGGCCGCGACGATGTCGAGGTCGGCGACAACGTAGACCGACGGGAAGTCGACCGTCGTCAGCATGGCCGACGTCTCGGCCCAGGTGGAGCCGGCGAAGATCTCGCCGATCATGTCGGTGCCCTCCCAGTCGGACATGTTGACGCGCTCGTTCATGTAGCCGGAGGGAAGCGGCGGCACCACCTCGCCGTCGCCCGGGCGTACGGTCATCGACTCGAGGTAGTTCTCGCCGGCGACGAAGCCCGACGGCCGGAGGGCTCGGATCGGCCGTTCATCGGTCGACAGGTACTGCAGGATGTTGTGTCCGGTTTCGACCGCCTGGCGCAGGTAGCGCGCCTCCCCCGTGTGACGGAACAGCTGCAGCAGGCTCACCCCCGAGAACGTGCAGATGCCGGGCGCACTGTGCTTGTTCTGCGCGTTCGCGTAGACCGATCCAGTCGTGCGGATGTCGAGTCGCGCGAACTCGCTGGCGGCCGGAAACCGGAAGTCGTACGAGACGCACCACGACGCGGCCTGGTCGGCGGCGTGGCGCGCGAACGTGAGGTACCTCGGATCGCCGGTGTGCTCGAAGAGCACGACGAAGCTCTCGAGCAGGGCGAAGGCCGACTCGCTGTCGGGGGCCTGCATCGCGTCTCCCGGCCCGCCGACGGTGACGCCGATCGCGGTCGCGGTCGCGTAGAAATGCTCGGCCGCGGCCCGAGCTACGCGCAGATAGTCGGGCCGATCGAGGTGCTCAGCGGCGAGCACGAGACCGGCGATCGCCGTTGCCGCGCTGGGGGATCCCCCCACCTGGATGGTCTCCGAGGCTAGGTCGATGAACTGCCCCCACTGCCCGTACCGGTCCCAGAGGCGCACGAAGGCGTCGGCGAGCCGAGCGATTCCGCGGTCCCAGTCGGTGATCCTGGCGGTCTCGGAGGCGGGGAGCCGCGCTCGCAGCTTCAAGGCGAAGTAGAGAAAGTCAGCGTTCTTGCGCAGCAGCAGCCAGTCGGCGTTCTCCGGGTGGGCGTAGGCGTCGCCAAGCGGTCGGCCGTGGTGGGAGATGCCGGAGAGGAATCCGGATGCTGTCTGCAGCTTGGCGAACATGAAATCGAGCGTGCGCATGGCGCGCTCGCGCGACTCCTCGCCCCCGACGACGAAGAGGGGATAGGTCGAGATGCCGCCGCCGACCCAGCCGGTCTGGAAATCCTGGTACGGGTCGTCGATGGTGCCCACCGCGTAGTAGCCGTAGTGCGCATTCCAGTTCTCGGCGTCGTGCTTGGCGCGGATCAGCTGGGCGCCACTAGAGAACGGCAGGGTTCCGGTGAGGGTCGCCGACGACTCCACGTTGCGGCGCACCTGCTCGAAACTGGCGAAGAGCGCTGGCACGTCGTCGCACTCGAACTCGTGGATCTCGAGGCCGATCTCGACGACATCACCCGGAGCGCACACCAACAGCCGGTCGTCGGACTCGGTGCTCGTGTCACACATCGAGTACTTCGTGGGCATCCGGAGGCCGGGTGCCGTCACGATCACGGAGGCCGACTCGCGGCCCTCGGCGAGATGCACGGCGAGGCCGGTGGAGCTCTCGAACACACGATGCGGGAACAGCACGATCAGGCCGCGTCGCCCGATCGGGTCGAAGACGCACAACGCGGGGGTGGTGGCGTCCCCGGCGAGCAGCTCCAGACGGGCGGCACCGAGGCCGGGATCGAGTCGGGGGATGTCGGCGGTCACGATGCCGACATCGGGTCCGTGCGGGTCATCGAGGTAGATGCTCGGCGGGTACTCGGTCGTCACGGCAGTGAAGCTGTTGCCGGCGTAGACCGCGCCCGGCACCATGACGTAGTTCGAGTCGTTCCACTCGGAGGTCTCGAGCACGACGGCGAGCCCGAACTCGGACGGGGCCGTGGCGTGCGACTCGCAGCGGACCGTGACCAACTCGCGCGCGCCCGGCTGCTCGGGCGCTCCCTTCAGTACCGAGGTCGCGCTCACCTGCCACTCGGCCTCGCCGAGCCGCGAGTTGGTCGGCGCCAGCTCGCCTCCACGGCCGAGCGGAAGGTCGAGTTCCTGGTCAGCGCCGCGCACCCGGATCCGGAGCTCCGGGAAGAGCCGCGGCGGTGATCCGTCCGCGACGGTTCGGGGTGTAGTCATGGGGCGAGCTCCTTTGCGATGCGGCCGACGTCATCCGACATCCTAGGTCGCTCTTGCCCCTTGAGTCATACATATGATGTAATCACAATGCGGTGCGAATGCTCCGTCGTCAATGAAGTCGACAAGAGAAGGCAATCACATGAAAAACGGGCTCACTCCACAACGGCGTGCGCGCGCCGCCACGCGTATTCTGGCAGCTGGCGCTGCCCTCGTCGTCACCGCAGCGCTCGCAGCGTGCAGCGGCGGCTCCTCCAGCGGAGGAAGCAGTTACGGCTTCACCGAGGCCAAGCAGTCGAACTCCACTCTGACCGTGTGGGTCGACAGCACCCGCGTCGCGGCCGCGAAGGCGTTCGAGGCCGCCAACCCCAAGGTGAAGATCAAGATCGTCAGCTACGACGGAAGCGCGAACGGGTCCAACTCGTTCAAGACGAAGATGCAGCTGTTCGATCGGGCAGGCAAGGGCTGGCCCGACGTGGTGTTCTCGTCGCCGAACAACGACGCGCCGTGGGCGAGCCAGAAGACGAACGGCAAGCAGGCCTTTGCGGCCGTCCTCGATCATGGCCTCGTGCCGTCGGCCACGCTGAAGGGCTTCGCAAGCGGATCCCTCAACGTCTGCACGGTCAACGGTCAGGTGTACTGCCTGCGCAACGACCTCGCGCAGAACGTGTTCTGGTACGACAAGACCCTGATGGACCAGTTCGGCTACACGGTTCCGACCACCTGGGAGGAGTACGAGGCCCTCGGCGTGAAGGTCGCGAAGGACCACCCCGGATACGTCATCGGCTCGGCGGGCGACTCGTTCACCCCTGAGGTCTATTTCTGGGGCAGCAAGTGCCAGGCCAACGACATCACCGGCCCGAAGTCGGTCACGGTCGACACCACGTCGAGCAACTGCAAGCGCGCGGCATCCCTGCTGGATTCCGGGATCTCGAACGGCACCATCAGCACCCTCAGCCTCTTCTCGCCGGACTTCGTGCAGAAGTACTCGGGCAAGGTGCTGTCGCTGGTCGGACCGAGCTGGTACGGCGGCGCCGTCTACAACTCGTCGACCGGGCTGAACCTCCCCGCCGGACACCTCGCGGTGGCCGCCCCGCTCACCTGGGGAACCGCCGACGTCACCACCGGTGACGTCGGCGGTGGAACGTGGTTCATCTCCAGCCACTCGACCAACTTGGCCGCGGCCACCAAGTTCGCGCAGTTCGTGACGACCTCGGATGAATACCAGGCCAAGCTCGCCCCGACTTACCCCGCGTACACCACAGCGGCGAAGGCCTGGGTCTCGGCGCAGGAGGCCAGCGGTTACTACGTGGGCGACCTGTCGGCGATGGTTGCCGCCGCACCGCTGGTGTGGAAGGGCTGGGGCTCGGGATCGTTCAGCCAGGAGGCAATCTGGGCGAGCACGATGACGCCCAAGATCACCGCGGGCAGCACGGTCCTCAGTCTGCTCTCCACCTGGGACAACGCGATCAAGAACCAGGCGCAGGTCGAGGGATACACGGTCAAATAGCGTGACCATCATCACTCCGGCGGGGGGGGGGGG
>JAYWDH010000164.1:0-4206 GCA_043779945.1 Microbacteriaceae bacterium | reverse complement strand
GTCGGATAGTCCGACTCCCACCATCGTCAAGGTGGTGGGTCGCAGCGCTGGCGGTCTGACAATTCTCGCGGCGCTGGCCCTTGTGGTGCTGATGGTCGTGTTGGTGGCTGCGGGAGCAGGCAATGGCCGCGATGTCTCGGAGACGCCAGGGGGTCTGTTCGCGTTGAATGTGCTCCTGCCGATCATGGCGGCGTCGGCGATCCTGGGTCTGCTCCTTGCGCTGCTCAACGGGATCGGGGTGAAACCGTGGTTCGACGAGAAGACCGGGCTCTACGTGCGACCGGCGTCGGGCAGCGAGTGGGCTGTCAAGCTCGGCGGTCTTCTGGCGGGTCTTCTCATCCCGGTCACCCTCCTCGTCGTGGTGATCGGTGCCCTCATCCTCAGTGCCTCTGGGCAGGACATCAATGAGAACGGTGGTGTGCTCGGCGATATCATCATCGGTGGCCTGTGTGGGGCGGTCGGTATCGGTGGCATCGCGGGAGGCATCGTCTTGATGGGCTGGTTCGGTGTCGTCGCCGGTCTGATGATTGGTGCGGGGCTTGCCGGCGTCGTCGCCGGCCCGCAGTTCGGCACCCCGGCCGCGACCGTGCTCGGGGTGATTTCGCTCGCTCTGGCGGTGGCAACGTTCTACGCGGGGGCGAAGTTCAGGGGCACCATTCCCGCGACTGTCGGCTCGTACGCTGCATCTGGCGGGTACCTCGCGATCGGAATCGGCTTTTTCATCACCGCTGCCTTTTCAGCCCACCCGCTGAACCTGGTTGTCGGAGGGTTCTGCGGAGTTGCAGCGACTGTCGGATACTGGGTCGGTGCGCTCCTCGCGCGCCGGAGTACCAGCGCCAGGACGTCAGCACTGGCCGTGGCTGGCAGGGAGTCCGCGCCGAAACACCTCGGCTAGAGGCTGAGCGCCTCCTCGATCAGCTCGGTTTGCTGGGCGGCGCTGCGCTTCGACGAACCAGTTGCGGGCGACGCGGATGCCGGACGCGACACCACGCGGATCGTGCGGCCCTGCAGATGCTTGACGAGCTCGACGTCCATGAACGGCCACGCGCCCTGGTTTTCGGGTTCATCCTGCACCCACACCAGTTCGGCGTTCGGGTAGCGGTCGAGGACCGGATGCAACTGCGGGGTCGGTAGCGGATAGTACTGTTCGAGACGCACGAGCGCGATCTGGTCGGCGACGTCGGGCCTCTTCTCCAGCTCGCCCAGCAGGTCGTAGTGCAGTTTGCCGGCGTGCAACAGGACGCGCTTTACGACGGAGCCGTTCACCTGCTCCATGCGCGGGTCATCCAGCACCGGCTCGAACTTGCCGTGCGTGAAGTCAGCGACCTCGCTGGTGGCTCCGCGCAAACGCAGCATGGATTTCGGCGTGAAGACCACGAGAGGCCGGCGCGGGCGGGCATAGGCCTGGCGGCGCAGCAGGTGGAAGTACGACGCCGGAGTCGACGGGCGTGCCAACGTCATGTTGTTTTCGGCCGCGAGCTGCAGGAAGCGCTCGATGCGAGCCGAGGAGTGGTCGGGCCCTTGACCCTCGTAGCCATGCGGCAGAAGCAGGACGAGGCTGGACCGCTGGCCCCACTTCTGCTCGGCGCTCGAAATGAACTGGTCGATGATGATCTGGGCCCCGTTTGCGAAGTCACCGAACTGGGCCTCCCAAAGCACGAGTGCGTCCGGGCGTTCGACCGAGTAGCCGTATTCGAAGGCCATCGCCGCGTACTCACTGAGCAGCGAGTCGTAGATTGCGAAGCGCGCCTGCGTGTCGGACAGGTTTGCCAGCGGCAGCCATTCCTGTCCGTTCTCGCGGTCATGGAACACTGAGTGCCGCGACACGAAGGTGCCACGGCGGGCGTCCTGTCCGGCGAGACGCACCGGGGTGCCCTCGAGAAGCAGTGAGCCGAGGCCGATGAGTTCACCGAAGCCCCAGTCGATCGAGCCGTGGCGGCTCATCTCGAAGCGCTTCTTCAGCAGTTGCTGCAACTTGGAATGCACGGTGAACCCGACTGGCGGGTTGTCGTGCGCGTCACCGATCAATTCGACGACGCTCTGGTCAATGGCCGTCGACTCGGGCTCGATGATGTTGTCCTGGAGCTCGGCGAGTCGCCGCTCGAGGTCGGGCGTGATCACCGGGATGGTTCCGGTCTGCGCCGCGTGGGTCTGGGCGAATGCGCCTTCGAGTCGGTCTTGGAAGTCGCGGTGTGCGGCCTCGTACTCCTCCTCGGTGATGTCACCGCGGCCGACGAGCGCCTCGGTATACAGCGTACGAACCGAGCGCTTCGCCTCGATGAGGTTGTACATCAGCGGCTGGGTCATCGAGGGGTCGTCGCCCTCGTTGTGGCCCCGGCGGCGGTAGCAGACCAGGTCGATGACCACGTCGCGCTTGAACTGCTGACGATACTCAAACGCCTGATGTGCGACACGCACTACCGCTTCCGGGTCGTCGCCATTCACGTGGAAGATGGGCGCCTGAATCGTCTTGGCCACATCCGTGGAATAGATCGAGCTGCGGCCTTCGCTCGGCGGCGTGGTGAACCCGACCTGGTTGTTAATGACCACGTGAATAGTGCCGCCCGTTCGGTAGGCGCGGAGCATCGACATCTGCAGACCCTCGACGACGACACCCTGACCCGCCATCGACGCGTCACCGTGCACCAGGATCGGGAGTGTCGAATACTTGCCGTCGCCTTTGCGATCCTGCTTGGCGCGCACCACGCCCTCGAGGACGCCGTTGGCGGCCTCCAGGTGGGACGGGTTGGCGGCCAGGTAGACCGGCATTTCCTTGCCCGAGGCGGCTACGAAGGTGCCCTCGGTGCCCAGGTGGTACTTCACGTCGCCGGAGCCGTGCACCGTGCGCGGGTCCTGTGTGCCCTCGAACTCCTGGAAGATCTGGCCGTAGGTTTTGCCCGCGATGTTGGTGAGCACGTTGAGACGGCCACGGTGTGCCATGCCGATCGCGACCTCGTCGAGGCCGGCTTCTGTTGCCCCCTGCAGGATCTCGTCGAGCAGCGGAATCGTCGACTCGCCGCCCTCGAGGCTGAAGCGCTTCTGGCCGACGTACTTGGTCTGCAGGAAGGTCTCGAACGCCTCCGCCTCATTGAGCTTGCTCAGGATGCGCAGCTGCTCGTCGTGCGTGGGCTTCTGGTACTTCAGTTCCAACGCCTGCTGGAACCAGGCGCGCTGCTCCGGATCCTGAATGTGCATGTACTCGATGCCGATCGTGCGGCAATACGAGTCGCGCAGCACGCCGAGGATGTCACGAAGTAGTGCCGCGGTCTTGCCTCCGAATCCACCGGTGACGAACTCGCGGTCGAGGTCCCAAAAGGTGAGTCCGTGGCTGCCGATTTCGAGGTCGGGGTGCCTGCGCTGCTTGTACTCGAGGGGGTCGATGTCGGCCATCAGGTGGCCGCGCACGCGATAGGAGTTGATGAGCTCCTGCACGCGGGCCGTCTTGCCCGGCATCGCGGCCAGGTCGACGTTGATGTCTTCAGCCCAGTGGATCGGGTCATAGGGAATGCGCAGGGCCGCGAAGATGTCCTCGTAGAAGCCGTGCTGGCCGATCAGCATCTCGTGGATGATCTTGAGGAACTCGCCAGAGCCCGCACCCTGGATGACGCGGTGGTCGTAGGTGCTCGTCAAGGTGATGGTCTTGCCAATGCCGAGCTCGGTCAGCGTCTTCTCGGAGGCGCCCTGGAACGCGGCCGGATACTCGAGCGCGCCCGCGCCGACGATGCAGCCGGCGCCCTGCATGAGACGGGGAACCGAGTGCTCGGTGCCGATGCCACCCGGGTTGGTCAGCGAGATAGTGGTGCCCGCAAAGTCGGCGGCGGTGAGCTTGTTGGCGCGGGCGCGCGAGACCACGTCTTCGTAGGCCGCGAGGAACTCGGCGAAGGTCATCGTGTCGGAGCGCTTGATGCTCGGGACGAGGAGCGAGCGTGTGCCGTCGGGTTTGGGCAGGTCGATCGCGATTCCGAGATTGACGTGCGCGGGCGCGACCACCGAGGGTTTGGCGTCGACCTCGGTGTAGAACACGTTCTGGCTCGGGAAGGTCTTGAGGGTCTGCACGATCGCCCACCCGATGAGGTGAGTGAACGAGACCTTGCCGCCGCGCGCGCGGCGCAGGTGGTTGTTGATGACGATGCGGTTGTCGATCATCAGTTTCGCCGGAATCGTGCGCACGCTTGTCGCCGTCGGCACTGACAGGCTCGCATCCAT
>JAYWDH010000163.1:0-4270 GCA_043779945.1 Microbacteriaceae bacterium | reverse complement strand
TTTGCGTGGCGTAGCCGGTGCGCTCGCGGCCATTCGTGCTCACGATGGTGTGCCACCAAACGTCGGTCGGCAGCTTGCCGCGCGCCACTTTCTCGGGCGTGACGAGGCCGGGCGCCATGTACGGCTCGCGGTCGACGGCTTCGCTGTCGAAGTAGTAGGTCTCGAGATTCTTGACGTAGACCAGGATGGTGTCGTGCTTGGCTGGCCAGCGCTTGGTGCTCTTCGCGCCGTAGTCGTACGCCCAGATCAGCTCGTTGAGGAAGCAGTTGCGGCCGAAGAGGGCATCGAGTGCGACCTTGGCGTAGTGCGCTTCGCGGTAGTCGAGATGCAGGTAGAAGGTGCCCTGGTCGTCGAGCAGGCGCCAGGCCTCTTGCAATCGCGGTTCGAGGAAGGCCCAATAGTCCTCGAAACGGTCGTCGTAGTGCGAGAGCGTGCGCTTGACGGTGTCGTAGCTGGCACCCCCGAAGCCCTGGCGCGCCCCGTTCGGGTTGCGAATGGTGGAGACGCTCTGCCGACGCTGGCTGCGGCCGGTGTTGAACGGCGGGTCTAGGTAGATGAGGCGGAAGCTGGCGTCGGGAAGGGTCGCCGAGACGGCGAGATTGTCGCCGAGCACGATCGTGCCGGGCGCGCTCGCGTCCCAGAAGGGGCCGAGGCTGGGATTCGGGTCGTGCGCAGCGAGAGACGCCATGGGCTGAACTTAACAGGGCGAGGGCTAGGCGGGGCTCACATCCGCATCACTGTCGCAGCGGTGGAGGATCGACGACACGCGGCCACCCGTGCCAGCTATCGCGTCATCACACCGGACGAAAGGATTTGTCAGCCGCGTCAACTATTTGGGCACTCGCCGCAACCGGATCGGTCCCTTCGCCGTCGACGGGTCCACAACAGAGCCGCTCTGCACGATCTCGATCTCGCCCGCCGCGACCAGTCGGCGGGCCGCGCGGCGGGCAGGCTCGCGCAGGCGAAGCCAATCGTCCCCGCCGATCTGCCGAGCGGCGTCCGTCGAGTCGATCGTCGCACTGATGTTCGCGCCCCCCCTCGATTCGGCGGAGAGCAGGCTCAGGATGCTGGCCTCGAGAGCCTGATCGGTGGCGGTGACACCGCGGCGTCGGCAGGCGTCCGAGCAGTACCGGACGGCATCCCAGTCGCGTGCCCACTTCGCTCGCCACTCGATGCCCCGCCCGCAGGAGGCGCAGGTCTTCGGGGCGCGGGGCGTGGCGGCGCCCGGACCGGCGCTGCGTTGACGGTGGGCCATGCAGCGAGGCTAACCTCGCCAGATGAGCGACGAGCAGATGAGCGACGAGCAGTTGAGCGACGAGCAGCGGGGTCCCGAAGAGACCAGCCACGAGCATGGTGGCACCGATCGCGTGCCCGTCGGCGTCGCCCCCTGGCCCGGCGGGCGTGCTTCCTGGCCCACGGACCCGCGCTACGACCCCGAGCTCCTCGAGCACGGTGACGCGCGTAACGTCTTGGACGGCTACCGATACTGGCGGCTCGACGCGATCGTCGCTGAGCTCGACGTGCGCCGAGCTGCCCGCGACGGCGGCTTCTCGGTGGCGATCGAGAACTGGCAGCACGACATGAACATCGGCTCGATCGTGCGTTCCGCGAACGCCTTCCTCGCAGAGACCGTCCACATCATCGGCCGACGCCGGTGGAACAAGCGTGGGGCGATGGTGACTGACCGGTATCAGCACGTCGTCCACCACGCCACGATCGAGGCATTCGTGGAGTCCGCGCGGGACGAGGGCCGCCCGATCATCGCCGTCGACAACGTGCCGGGGTCGGTCGAGGTCAGCGCCTTCGCGTTTCCCGAGCGGTGCATCCTGCTCTTCGGGCAGGAGGGCCCCGGCCTCACGTCCGAGGCGCTGGCAGCGGCGGATGCGGTGGTCGAGATCCGTCAGTTCGGCTCGACACGCTCGATCAATGCGGGCGCCGCCGCCGCAATCGTCATGCACGAGTGGATTCGCACCCGCGCCCCGCAGGACTAAGAGGGAAGCTGAAGTTCGGGCTATGACCTCACGGCTGTATCCAACGCCCTGACGGCGTGGCGCAGGGAATCGAGTACGTGTTGGTTGTCCACCTGCGGTGACGACTCGAGCGCGATCGTGATCGCCCCGATGTAGTGGCCCGAGACGGCCTGGATGGTGCGCAGTCCCTCGGCGGTCAACTCAACCAGCACGCTGCGTCGGTCCCGTGACTTCGGGCTTCGACGCGCCTGTCCCCGGCTGACGAGCCGATCGATCAGGGTGGTCACGGTGCCTGTGGAGAGTCCCAGTTCGGCGGCCAGGATCTTGGGAGTGCACTCCTTGGCGTCCGAGATGACCACGAGGGCGACCAGATCGCCCACCGTCAAACCCAGTCGCTGGGCGAGGCGGGTGCGGAGGCGGCGGTGGGAGGCATCCACTTGGCCGAGGGCGGCGGCGAGGGCGCGCGCGTCGTCAGACGGCCGAGGTGTCGCATTGGCATCCATCTCTCCCCGATCGCCGCGGATTTTCCGCGTGGTTCAACGGTACGGAAAAAGCGGAAGGCGAGGGAAGGGGTTGGCAGGCCCACTTGTGGGGGTTTGTCTTGATCGTCAAGCTACACGAAGATCAAGATGTCAGGAAATCAAATCGCACTGATAGCAAGCGAAAGTGTTTCCTGCGAACCCGAACATTCACTTTCACCGGGGCTGATCGCTAGCTCCTTCATCAGGGGGTTTCACTCGTGTCCAACAATTTGCACCGTCATAGCAAGCGCGTCCGTTTTGCACCGATCGCCATCGGTACCGGCGTGCTTGCTGCCGTCCTTCTCTCCGTGACGATGTCGGGAACCCTCGCCGGGTTCGTCGCATCGATCAACAACACCACCAACACCGCGGCATCCGGCGCGCTCCTCATGCAGGAGCAGAACTCCACGGCTACGGTCACCTGTCTTTCGACGGATGCCGGAACGATTTCGACGAACACCTCGACCTGCGCGACGATCAACAAGTTCGGGGGCTCGACCTCCATGGTCCCCGGAACGGCGGTCACGACCACGGTGACCATCAAAAATGCCGGCAGTGCACAGGTAGGCACATTCACGATCACGCCGACCGCCGCCTGTGTCCAGGCCAATAGCGGCGCCCTGAACGGCACCGCCGTCGACCTCTGCGCCAAGCTCAACCTCGTCCTGACCAACACGACGACCAGTCAGGTCGTTTACAGCGGCGCGCTGAGCGCGATGGGCACCGTACCGATCACGATCACCACGCCGCCGGCCGCCGGTGCCACCAACACCTTCACCTTCGCGGTGACGCTCGCGAGCAGCGCCGGCAATACCTACCAGGGCCTACAGGCAGCCGTGCCGCTGACCTGGACGTTCGCCAGCTGACCCCCGAGTTGTCCCCGAGCGGGCAGGAGCTCCACCCGGATTCCTGCCCGCTCGACTCGATCCCTATCGGCACCCCAACTGCTCAGGACGCGTCCATGGTTTCCCTTCGGCTTCTCAGGTCCCGGCCCACCGGCGTGAACCTGCTGCTCGGAGCCGCGGCTCTCGCACTCGTCAGCGCGCTGGTTGCCGCTCTGCTCTTCCTCTCCCACGGCGGACGATGGTTCGTCGTCGCGACACCGTCGATGGGAACCACCGCTCCGGTCGGCACGTTCGTAATGACCCAGCCGACCACCGTCTCGGCTCTGCACGTCGGCGACGTCATTTCCTTCCACCCACCGACCAACCCCGGCGAGACCTACACGCACCGCATTGTGTCGATCGCGGATGCTGCGGTGTCCACCCGCGGCGACATCAACGGCGCGACCGACCCGTGGACGCTCCACGACGCTGACCTGATCGGACGCGCGATCACCGTGCTCCCAGGAGTCGGCTGGCTGGTTCGCGGGCTGCCGCTCGTGGCGATCGGATTCGCCATCGTCCTCCTGCTCACGCACTTCGCGCGTTCGCGGCAGCGGCGCGCATCGTTCCGCATTGTGGGGACGGCCCTCGTTGTCTCGCTCGCCGACTTCTGGCTGCGGCCGCTCACGGGCGTCCAGGTTCTCCAGACCTTTGTGCACGGCACCGACGCGGGCGCGACGGTCGTCTCGACCGGCCTGCTGCCGATTCGGGTCGCCGCCATCGGCGGCAACCACGCCGACCTGCTGAGCGGTCAGGTGGGGCAGCTGTCGATCCCGAGCTACCTGCACGACGACTATTACCGGATCCAGACCTCGCTGCACCTCGACGTCTGGGGCTGGATCGTCTTCTTCCTTATCTGCTGCATCCCACTTTTCGCCACGGTGATCTTCGGTCT
>JAYWDH010000162.1:0-4274 GCA_043779945.1 Microbacteriaceae bacterium | reverse complement strand
CTCCGAGGCGCCAGGCGGCGATGCCGAACGGCAGCGCCGCCTGCGCGACGAGCACGCCGGAGCGCTTGGCACGCACCGTGTGGGTCTCGCGCGGGGTCGGGAGCAGGGCATCCGGATTCCCGCCCTGCGCCGCGACCATAGCGCGCCAGCTGTCCATCGCCTGTCCGTTCTGCAGTGCGCCCAGCACATCGGCATCCGTGATGCCGGCCAGCTCGAGCATCTCCCGCGCGAGGGCGACGGTCAGCGCCACCACGTCGGACGGGCCACCGCCCGCCAACACATCCACCGACTCGCGCACCTCGTTGGCATTGCCGATGGCGCGCCCGAGCGGCACGTTCATGTTGGTAAGCAGCGCGCGGGTGGCAACACCCGCGTCGTTGCCGAGCCTGACCATGGTCTCGGCGAGCTCACGTCCGCGCGCCGGGTCTTGCAGAAAGGCGCCGGAGCCGAACTTCACGTCGAGCACCAGAGCGGCCGTGCCCTCTGCAATCTTCTTGCTCATGATCGAGGATGCGATCAGCGGGATCGACTCAACGGTCGCGGTGATGTCGCGCAGGCCGTACAGTTTGCCGTCGGCCGGAGCGAGCGATGCCCCTGCCGCGCAGACCACGGCGCCGACCGACTCGAGCTGCGCCATGAACTCCGCAGGGCTGAGCGTGGCACGCCAGCCAGGGATGCTCTCCAGCTTGTCGAGGGTGCCGCCGGTGTGACCCAGCCCGCGCCCCGACAGCTGCGGCACTGCCACGCCGAACGACGCGACCAGCGGAGCAAGCGGGAGCGTGATCTTGTCGCCGACACCACCGGTCGAGTGCTTGTCTGTCGTGCGCTTTGACAGTCCGGAGAAATCGAGCCGCTCACCGCTGGCCACCATCGCCAGGGTCAGGTCTCGGATCTCGTCGCGCCCCATCCCGTTGAGGAAGATTGCCATCGTCATCGCCGACATCTGCTCGTCGGCCACATAGCCGCGGGTGTACGCGTCGATGAGCCAGTCCAGCTGCGCCGTGCTCAACGCACCACCGTCACGCTTGGTCCGGATGAGATCTACGGCGTCGAACGGTTCGAGGCTCACAGCGCGTACCGGCCGGTTCAGTTCGCGAAATCGACGAGAGTGCGCGGCCCGAACGCGTCAGGCAG
This sequence comes from Microbacteriaceae bacterium, assembly GCA_043779945.1. Classification (GTDB taxonomy): domain Bacteria; phylum Actinomycetota; class Actinomycetes; order Actinomycetales; family Microbacteriaceae; genus Lysinimonas. The sequence continues at coordinate 3,140 of JAYWDH010000162.1, read as the reverse complement.
CACCTCGTCGATGGTGCGGATCCCCGACACGGTGTTGAGCAGCATCCCCGGTGCCGAGTGTTCGTACAGCAACTGGCGGCAGCGGCCGCAGGGCATTAGAGCGTCTCCATTGCCGTCCACGCAGGTGAACGCGACCAGCTTGCCGCCCCCTGTCATGTGCAGGGTCGACACGAGCGCGCACTCCGCACACAGCCCGATTCCATATGAGGCGTTCTCGACGTTGCAGCCCGCAATGATCCGACCGTCATCGACAAGCGCGGCCACCCCGACCGGGAAGTTCGAATACGGCGCGTAGGCGTGCGACATCGCATCGAGAGCAACCTCACGGAGCGCATCCCAGTCGATGGGCAGAGAGTCGCTCATGACTTGATGTATGGCTTGCCGGATGCCGCAGGCCCTCGAGAGTGCCCCACCAGCCCCGCGACGGCCAGGATCGTGACGACGTACGGAAGCATCAACATGAACTCGCTCGGCACCGGTGAACCTGCCGCGCTGAGCGAGAACTGCAGGCTGCTCGTGAAACCGAAGAGCAGGGCGGCCAGGGTGGCGAGCAGCGGGTTCCAGCGTCCGAAGATGACGGCCGCGAGGGCGATATAGCCGGCGCCAGCCGTGACATCGCGAGTGAACAGCGGTGACGCGGCGAGGCTGTAGTACGCGCCACCAGCTCCGGCGATCGCCCCCGCAAGCATCACGTTGAGGAAGCGTGTGCGGTTGACGTTGATTCCGACGGTGTCCGCGGCGGTCGGTTGCTCGCCGACGGCCCGAACCCGCAGGCCCCAGCGCGTCTTGAAGAGGGCGAACCAGACCAGGAAGATCGCCACGTACATGAGATACACGATGATCGTCTGCCGGAACAGCGCGGGCCCGAGAACGGGAATCTCACTGAGGAGAGGGATCGGCAGGAACGGGAAGTGCGGCGGCGCGTTCAGCGTCGGCGCATTCGAGGCAAGTACCTGCGAGTAGAGGAAGTCAGTCAGACCGATGACGAGCACGTTGAGCACGACGCCGACGATGACCTGGTCGACGAGGTAGGTGATGGAGAACACCGCGAGGATCGCGGCGACCAGCACCCCGGCGAGCATCGCCGCGAGAAAGCCGACGATGGCCTGGTGGGTGACGGTCGCCACGACGGCCGATACGAACGCTCCGGCGAGCAGTTGACCCTCGATCGCGACATTGACGACGCCGACCCGCTCGGAGATGACACCGCCCAGTGCTCCGAAGATCAGCGGGACGCTGATCCCGATCGCGCTCAGCAGTAAGCCGGGAACCGCCAGCGTGTTGTTGGCGGCCGCCCAAGTCAGGAATCCGGTGAAGAAGACGGCGGCGAAGATCGTGATCAACCACAGCGGGAGCTTGCGCGCACCGTACGACAGACCGAACCCGACCCCGGTGAGGAGGACCGAGATGACCACGACCACCACCCCCGTCTCCCGGGTGGGCAGTGTGGCGAGCGGCAACTGGATCAGGTCGCTGGAGGTCGACAGGTTGAAGTGGGTGACACCGCTGCGACCGAGGGCGATGAACAGGATAGCGGCGAGAGCGGTGAAGACCGCGAAGATGATCGGCGCCTTCCACGATCGGATGACGGCCTTCTCGAGCTGGATCGGCGACTCGTCGATCCCGGGCGCCGCGACGACTGTGCTCATTTGGCTACCACTTCTTTGTGCACGGTCTCGGTGAGGGGCTTCTTGGCTTTCCGGGTGGATCCCGGTCTCGGCAGGTGGAAGATCGTGCGCACCAGCGGCGGAGCCGCGAGGAACAACACGATCACGGATTGCACGACAAGCACGATGTCCACGGGCACGTTCTGAGCCGCCTGCATCGTGTAGCCGCCCGCCTGGAAGGCCCCGAACAGGATGCCAGCCCCGAACACGCCCCACGGCCGCGACCGCCCGAGCAGCGCCACGGTGATTGCGCTGAACCCTATCCCGGAGTCGATGCCAGCACTGAAGCCCGTCGTGATGACCCCCTGCACCTGGTTCGCCCCGGCCAGCCCGACCAGGGCACCCGAGATGAGCATGCCGTAGATGTACATGCGGTTGACGTTGATGCCCGCCGTGCGCGCCGCCCGCGGGTTCTCGCCGATCGCGCGGAACTGGAAGCCCAGGCTCGAGCGGTTCAGTAGCCACCACAGGAACACGGTCGCGGCGATGACGAACACAAATCCAACGGTCAGCAGATAGTTCGGCCCAAGCAGTGACGGGAAGATGGCCCCCGGCCTCATCGGAGCGGACTTCGGATTGGTCGATCCGGGTGCCTGCAGCACCGGCACCTTCAGCAGGTAACTCACCAGATAGAACGCGACGAAGTTGAGCATGATCGTGACGATTACCTCGTTGGCCCCGGTCTGCGCTTTCAAGAAACCGACGATCCCAGCCCAGATCGCGCCGCCGAACAGGCCGGCTAACAGGGCGAGGAACAGCAGCACAGGGAAGGGCGCATCGACCGTGAATCCGACCCAGCCCGCACACGACGCGCCCGCGAGGATCTGGCCCTGACCGCCGATGTTGAAGAGCCCGATTCGAAATGACAAAGCGATGCCAAGACCGGCGGCGATCAGCGACGTGGAGTCGGCCAGGGTGTCGGTGAGTGGCTTGATGCCGCTCAGAAAATCGGTCGCGCCGAAGTTGTACACGGCTCCCTGGAACAGGGCAGCGTAGGCCCCGGAGGTCGCGCTCCAGATCGCCCCGAAGGTGTCGCCAGGCCGACCGAAGAAGTAAGCGGAGGCCACCTGCACACCGGGGTCCGTCGCGGCGATGAGGACGGCACCAACCACGAGCGCGATGACGACAGCTAGCAGCGAGATCACGGCGCTTCCACCCATCACGTCTCGCAGGTACTGCTCGACGCGCGAGGTCGGTCGATCGCCGGGGAGCGTCGGAGGGGTGGTCGGCGGTGGAGCCGAGCGCTCGGTCTCGCTCGGGGTGGTGGCAGTCACGCGGCGGCACCATTCTGCGTGGCGATGGCCGCGGGGGTGTCGCCCGCCATCATCAGACCCAGGATCTCGCGGTCGGTGTCGGCCGGAACGATTCCCACGATCTCACCGCGGTACATCACCGCGATGCGGTCGGCGAGGGCGACAACCTCGTCGAGCTCGGTCGACACGACGACTACGGGAACGCCGGCATCCCGCGTCT
>JAYWDH010000161.1:0-4276 GCA_043779945.1 Microbacteriaceae bacterium | reverse complement strand
CGAGAGCCCCGGCCGCCTGCTCGGTCCTCTCGTGCGCTCGAGTGTGGAGAACGCGCTTGCGGGCGCGGATTCGGACCTCCCGCTGCCCACTACGATCGATCTGGCGCCGTTCGCGGAGGACGGTGCCGAGGAGGAAATGTGACCAGACCTGTCGTGGTCGAGACCATCGCCGCCCTCCGTCAGGAACTCGCAGCTCGCACCGCAGCCGGTGGATCCGCAGCCGGTGGCTCCGCTCCCGGTGGAGCTGTTCGCCGTGGCACCGTCGCGCTGGTCCCGACGATGGGCGCCCTGCATGACGGGCATCTTGCGCTGGTAGAGCGCGCGAAAGAAGTCGCAGAGACGGTCGTCGTGTCGATCTTTGTGAATCCGCTGCAGTTCGGACCCGATGAGGACCTGGACAAGTACCCGCGGGACCTCGAGGGCGACCTCGACACCCTGGATCCGCTCGACGTAGCGTTGGTGTTTGCCCCAACGGCATCCGAGATGTATCCGCATGGCGCTGCGCAGGTCAAAGTGACCGGCGGCGACGTGGCCGATCTCTTCGAGGGACGCGCGAGGCCTGGGCACTTCGAAGGCGTCCTGACCGTGGTGTCGAAGCTGCTCAACATCGCCCGTCCCGACTTCGTGCTGTTCGGCCAGAAAGATGCTCAGCAGGTCTTCCTGGTTCGTCAGCTGGTCGAAGACCTGAACTTCGCCACCCGGGTCGAGATCGTCGAAACCGTGCGCGCGGACGACGGACTCGCCCTCAGCAGCCGCAACCGCTACCTCAACGGCGACGAGCGGCGCGCCGCTGTCGCGATCAGCCGCGCGCTCGAGGCGGCAACATCAGGTGCCGACCGCGGCATCGACGCCGTACTGGCAGCGGCGCAGTCGGTTTTCATGGATGAGCGTCTGGTTAAGCTTGAGTACTTGAAGATCGTGATTCCCCAGACCTTCCTGCCCGTAGATGACGGCTACCGGGGCCCCGCCCGCGTGTTGATCGCCGCGCGAGTGGGTTCGGCCCGCCTCATCGACAACGACGCCATCTACCTGAACTGAGCTGCGCATGAGCGACAACCCGCCCGTCGAGCCGGTCGAGACCAGCCCCGAAGCAACCCCCGAAGACATCGCCGAGCAGAAGCTCGTGCGTCTCGCCAAGCGCGAGCGTCTGATTGCCGAGGGTGGCGAGGCGTATCCGGTTTCGCTTCCGATCACGACGACGATCCCCGAGGTGCGCGCGCACTACGGCGCGCTCGTCGCCGACGACGTCACGGGTGTCACTGTGGGTGTGGCTGGCCGCGTCGTCTTCAGCCGCAACACCGGCAAGCTCTGCTTCGCCGCGCTCCAGGCCGGAAGCGGTGAGCGCATCCAAGCCATGGTCTCGCTCGCCGAGGTGGGGGAGGAGTCGATCCAACGCTGGAAAGAGCTTGTCGACCTGGGCGACCACGTCTTCGTGAGCGGCGAGGTCATCTCTTCGCGGCGAGGTGAGCTGAGCATCCTGGTGAAGGACTGGGCGATCGCAGCCAAGGCGATCCTGCCACTGCCGAACCTCTACAGCGAGTTGAGCGACGAGACCCGCGTGCGTCAGCGCTACCTCGACCTCATCACCCGCGAGCAGGCGCGCGTCACGGTGCGCGCGCGCGCTGCCGCCGTCGCCTCACTTCGCGCCACCTTCTCCGGCCATGGCTACCTCGAGGTCGAGACGCCGATGCTGCAGACCATCCACGGCGGGGCGAGCGCGCGTCCCTTCGTGACGCATTCGAACGCCTTCGACACCGAGCTGTTTCTGCGCATCGCACCCGAGCTTTTCCTGAAGCGCGCCGTCGTCGGCGGGATCGAGCGGGTCTACGAGATCAACCGCAACTTCCGCAACGAGGGCGCAGACTCTACCCACAGCCCCGAGTTTGCGATGCTCGAGGCCTACCAGGCCTACGGCGACTACGAGCAGATGGCAGATCTCACGCAGCAGCTGATCCAGGATGCCGCGATGGCGGTCGCAGGCTCGCATATCGTGACCTGGGCTGACGGCACCGAGTACGACTTGGGCGGCCAGTGGGATCGCCTCAGCATGTACGAGTCACTGAGCGATGCCGCCGGGGTCGCCGTGACGACCGCGACCACCGTGGCCGAACTCGCCGTGATCGCCGACGCGAACGGCGTCGAGGTGGCCCTGGCCACCCACGGCAAGTACGTCGAGGAGCTCTGGGAGCACTTCGTGAAGGGCGGTCTCGTCCGTCCGACTTTCGTGATGGACTTCCCGGTCGACACCAGCCCGCTGGTGCGTGACCACCGATCGATCCCGGGCGCGGTCGAGAAGTGGGACCTCTACATCCGCGGCTTCGAACTGGCTACCGGCTATTCGGAGCTCGTCGACCCCGTCATTCAGCGTGAGCGCTTCCTCGAGCAGGCGGCCCAGGGTGCGCGCGGCGACGACGAGGCGATGCGCCTGGATGAGGAGTTCCTGCGGGCACTCGAGCACGGCATGCCCCCGAGCGGCGGCATGGGCATGGGAATCGACAGGCTGCTCATGGCGCTGACCGGCCTCGGCATCCGGGAGACGATCCTGTTCCCCCTGGTGAAGTGATGAGCAACCTCGAACCAGGCGGCCCGGAAAAGAAGCCAAACCAGACCCTGATCCGCATCGGAATCTGGGTGGTCGTGGGCGGTATCGGGCTATATCTCGTCATCTCGGGGATCGCCGGCATCCTCGCGAAGGGCTAGCGATGGACCGGCGCACCTCGCGGATTGTCGCCATTGGTGGCCTGATCGTGATCCTGGTCGCGATCGCGATCGCCTTCGCAGTCAACACCCACTGACAACACCCGCTGACAACACCCGCTGACAACATCCACTAACAAGACCCACTGCCAACACCCACTGCCAACACCCACTAATGGGCGCGTAGCCTGTACTCATGCCGACGGACTTCTTGGGTGGGATCATCTGGTCGGTCGCGCCCACGATCATCATCGGCCTGATGTTCTGGTTCATCATGCGGTCCGTGATCCACTCCGATCGCAACGAGCGCAAGGTCTACGCCAAGGTCGAGGCGGAGGAGCGTGCGCGCTACATCGCGAACTCGCCCGTAGAACCGGGCGGAGCCCCAACCGTCCCGAAAGCCGCTCCGCCCCTACCCTGAGCGCATCCTGACCGCGTGCCGCCTCGACTCCTCAGTGACGACGTCACGCGCGGGTCCGAAGCCCTAACCCCGTGGATTCGCCAGGTGCTGCCGAGTCAGCTCGTCGAGCTGCTCGTCGCTGAGATCGTCGAACTTCTTCTCCTCGCGCTTCTCGGAGCGCGTCCAGCGCACAAACAGCAGCACGAGGATCGGCACATCCGCGATCTCGGCGATAAACCACAGTGCGTCGCCCGCCAGGTGTTGATCGTGCAGCGGAGTCGGCCACCAGCTCGCCGCGCTGGCAATGGTCGGCCCAATAATCGGGGCGTGGTCGAGGATCGCGTCGTTCAGCCGCAGCACGATCCCCGGCACCGCGTCGATCACCAGCTCGACGAACGCCAACAGGAACTCGATCGTGATGAACAGGCTGGTGCGACCGCCAGCGTTCTCTACGATCGGCAGCACCATCACCAGCCCCAGCAGCGGGATGACGATGCCCATCGCCGCATTCAGGGCGGGTGTGCCGCGCAGCAGCCAGGCCACCGGCGTCAGGAACAGGCAGAACACCAGGGCCGAGAAGATGGTCGCGAAGATCGCGTTGCCGAACAGCTTGAGGACGCGGGTGGTCAACATCCGCTCGAGCCGGATGACGCCGCTCTCGCCGAGCGACACCCGCAGCAACCCGATCGGCCGGCCCGCGCTGACACACGCGGGGACCGCGAACAGCAGCAGCGCGATCCGGGTCGTGAAGGCCCAACGCAGCTCGTGGCTGTAGGCCCCGAGAAAGCCGAACTCGACCACCGCGAACGAGCCGAGCCCGAGCCCGACGAACGCGAGCGTGAACCGCAGCGGCCACCGGACGCCACGGATGCGCGCACGTCGAACCCCGGCCAGGTACATCCCGGCGGCCAGCACGATCACGACGAGCGCGACGGGATCGACTCGCCAGGTGGCGAAGAAGACGGGGATGGACGGCGTGGGGGCTCCCGGGTGAGCGATAGCGGACGCTTCGGATGCTACGCCTGTGGCCTGTGGCCTGTGGCCTGTGGCCTGTGGCCTGTGGCGGATCCGGTGCCCGCCGCCGGCGTCGGTAATTCTGGGTGAACGTGCGGACCTGGGCCGCGCCGCCGCCGCCGCGCCGGCGCCGCCGCGCCGCCGCCGCGCCCCTGCCCCGCCGGG
>JAYWDH010000160.1:0-4289 GCA_043779945.1 Microbacteriaceae bacterium | reverse complement strand
TTGGCTTGTCGTAGAGGTCGAGCCGCTGGTCGAAGATATGGGTTTCAACCTGGTGCATCGGCACCCCGTCGAAGGTCGGATTGTTGCCGATCGATGTGGCTGCGCCGTAGCGCTCACCATGGATGTTAGCCCAGCTCGCGTACACGCCGTCGGGCGGGAGGTAGCCTTCGATCGCCGGGTCGAGGTTGGCGGTCGGGTAGCCGAGCTCGCGTCCGCGCCGCTCACCGTGCACCACCATCGAGCGGATGCTTGGCGCCCGTCCCAGCAGTTGCGCGGCCTCGCGCACCCAGCCCCTCGCAAGGAGCTCGCGCACCCAGGTGGAGGAGACGCGACGGGTCGCTCCGGAATTGTCCACCTCGACATCCTCCAAAATCTCCACGTCGAAGCCATGCGCCACCCCGAGGCGGCGAAGCAATGCCACGTCGCCGGCACCGTGCGATCCGAAGCGGAAGTCGATGCCACAAAGCACCACCTGCGCGTGCAGCGCCGCTACCAGCACGGACTCGACGAAGTATTCCGGGGCTTCTGCCGCCAAATCGTGGTCGAAGTGCAGCATCACCGTGGCGTTGACGCCCGCGGCCGCCAGCAGCTCGTACTTCTGGGCATTGCTGGCGAGCGGCTCGGGACAGGTCTCCGGGGAGAGCAGGTTCAGCGGATTCCGGTCGAAGGTGACGACGACGTCGCGTAATCCGCGCTCGGTGGCGAGTTGGCGCAATTGGCGCAGCACATCGCGGTGCCCGAGGTGCAGCCCGTCGAACTTGCCGATGGTCACGGCCGTCGGGCCGAAGCCGGGGGGCACCTCGCCCAGCCCGTCGAAGATCTGCACGGTCAGGCCTTCGGACCCGGGGTGGGGTCCTGCGCCGCACTGCGGCGCAGGTAGAGGAGTCCGAGCACGGGGAGCACGAGCGGGATCAGCAGGTAGCCGGCGCCGAACACGCTCCAGACGGTGGAATCGCGGCCGAAGGGGTCGATCGAGTGCAGCCCCAGCACGGCCGGGGCGAGCAGACTCAACGCTCCGACGATCAGCACTCCGGCGAGCTCGATGCTGATGGTGACGAAGGCGAGGCGGCGCAGGCGGGTACCGAGCGCGATCGTCGCGACGATATAGACGACGCCCGAGAACGCGGAGAGGGTGAAGGCGACGGGGGCCTCCTCGAAACGGTCGATGATCTGGAACACCGAGCGGCCAGTCGCCGCGAGCGCGAGGATGGCGTAGACGGCGACCAGGACGCGACCAACACCGCTCCCGGTGCGCTTGCGCGGGGATGGGGACTCGGTGAGCTGGACGCCGGACATCGCCTCCCAGACTAGCTGAGGCACCCGGCCGACCGCCGGGTGCGGCGCGGGCAGCCCCACCGGCAACTTAGGCCAGTTGAACCGACCAGATCTGCGCCATCCGGACAACCATGACCGCGATCGCGAAGGCCGCGACGCCAAGTACCACCGTGCTCCAGCGAGTGCGTTCGGTGAGCCCCCAGATGATGGCGAGCGGCGGGATGAGCATGGCGGAAATCAGGTAGACGTAGAACTCGGGCACGCTGCCCGTCGGATGGTTTCCGAGACCAGGGGCGAGGATCGCGATCACCAACTGCGCAATCAGGAGAAGCTCGACAAGTACGAGCGCTCCAAGCGTCCAGTCGTTCGGTTTCCGCCCGGCCAGGCCCACCACGACGCCGAGCAGTCCGGCGGCACAGGCGACGACAACCTGCACGATCGTGAAGCCATCGATCATGACGACACCGCGATCATGACGACACCGCGATCATGCGAGCACCTCGGCGGTCGGGAAGTTCACCAGCACGCGCGCGACGCCCCTGTCGACCGACACCAGACCGGCGAGACGACCGGATGTCCCTACCGCCGCCACCACAGCGGCATCCGGCACAGCGACCGCGACCTTCTTGCCTTGGGTGAGCTCCGTGAGCTCCGGTAGCCCGAGCTCGACGCTCGGGAAGAGCTGGGCCGCGATCGCAGCAGGAGCCCTCAGGATCTCGGGGGTTATCTCGTCGGTGCCCACCGAGTCCGCGACATCGAAGGGGCCGATGGAGGTGCGACGCAACGCGACGAGGTGACCCCCAACGCCCGAATCAGCACCCAAATCACGGCCGAGCGCGGCGCCGAGGTCCCGCCCAAGCGCGCGGATGTATGTGCCCGAAGAGCAGTCCACGACGACATCGAGGTCGATGAAGCCGTCGACCAGTCGCTGTGCGAGCACCTCGAACCGCGAGATCGTGACGGAGCGGGACTTCAGCACGACCTCCTCGCCCGCCCGCGCTAGTTCGTATGATCGCTTGCCGTCGACCTTGATCGCACTGAAGGTGGACGGCACCTGCGAGATCTCGCCCGTGAGCGCGGCGATCGCTGCGGCGATGTCGGCGGACGTCACTCGTGAGGTGTCGCGTGCCTCGGAGAGTTCCCCCTCTGCGTCGTCCGTCGTCGAGCTCTGCCCGAGGCGGATCGTCGCCTCGTAGCTCTTGCCGAGCCCGACCAGGTACGTCAGCAGCCGGGTCGAGCTGTTGACGCCGAGGATCAGCAGGCCGGTGGCCATCGGGTCGAGCGTGCCCGCGTGGCCGACCTTGCGGGTACCAAGCGCTCTACGGGCCCGCCCCACGACATCGTGACTCGTGATGCCGCCGGGTTTGTCGACGAGCAGGATACCGGTCATCACTTGTTCGGTGCGCTCTGCGCGCGGGCACTCAGCGGCAGGTCGATCTTGTCGGGAGGCGCGGTGTCCGGTAGCTCCCGCGCGCAGGGGTCGCTGTTCGTGTACTCGTTCGCCATCCGCAATCCGACCATGATGTTTATCATCATGCCGTGTGGCAGGAAGTCATCGGCCTCGGAAGCGGTGAAACCGGCCGCAAAACGCAGGAACTTGTGGACCTCAAGGAAACTCTCGCGTGCCGCGGGGCGGATCAGCGGATCGGCGTCAAGCATCCATCCTGAATCTTGACGCCCGGTGCGCGAAGGCAACTCAGGAAGAACCGAGACCTCCGCCGTGACGGCGATCGCCCGTGCCTGTCCTTCCTGAGTTACCGTTCAGCGAAGGGCACAGCGGGAGTCTCCTAGGCTCGATCCATGCGTATCGCGGTGATCGGAGCCGGGGCGGTCGGGGGAACTCTCGCCGCCCTTCTCGATCGCGCAGGCCACGACGTCGAAGTCACGGCCCGCGGCGAGAACCTCGCGGCGATCGAGGCCGACGGGCTGCGACTCGACGGCGGCTGGGGTGAGCACGTCGCCCGCCTCGAAGTGGGCGAAACGCTCGCCCGGATCGGCGCTCCCGCACCCGACTTCACGATCCTGGCCACCAAGGCTCAGGATGCCGCGGCCGCCCTCCGAGCCAACCGCGAGGTGGTCGGCAGCGCGCCGCTGCTGGTCGCGCAGAACGGGCTCGGCGGACTCGAGGTGGCGCGTTCCGTGTTGCCGGAGTCCGCGCTGCTCGGCGGTCTCGCCCTCTTCGCCGCATCGCACCTCGTGCCGGGCCGCGTCACGGTGACAGCCCCGCTCCCCCTGATCATCGGCGCGGCACCGGGCACCTCCGCCGAGGCACTGGAGCGCGTGGCGGGGGCACTGCGCGGGGCAATACCTGTCGAGGTCACGGACGACATCGTCGGCGCGCAGTGGACGAAACTGCTCATCAACCACGTCAACGCGCTCCCCGCGATCACCGGGCTGAGCGTGCAGCAGGTGATCGCAGACCCGCAGCTGCGCAAGGTGATGACGGCCAGCATGCGAGAGACGGTGCGGGTGGCGCGGCGGCTCGGTATCCGGTTCGGGAGGGTGCAGGGGGTGAACGGGTGGGTGCTCGGCGCAATCGGTTCGGCTCCTCTGGCACTGGGTGCATGGTTTCCGCGCATGCTCAGCGGCCGGATGGGCGAGGTGCCCAATCCCGGCTCGACCCTGCAGAGCATCAAGCGCGGCCAGCTGACCGAGATCGACTATCTCAACGGTGCGGTCGTCGCGGCCGCGCATGCTGGCGGAATCGAGGCACCCGTCAACGAGCAGATCGTCGACTTGGTGCACGAGGTCGAGTGCGCCGGAACGTTCCACTCACCTGCCGAGGTCGCCGCCCGAGTGCGGCTGTAGGCGTCAGCCGTTTGGGGAACCGCGCCGAACGCCAGCCGAACGCCAGCCGAACGCTAACAGCTGTCGGCGAACTGTCGGCGAGGGTGTTCGACGTCCGTGTTGTCGATGATCGCGGATGCCGCCGTCCTCGGCGAGGCCTCGTGCTGGTAGAGCTCTTGACCCCCGAGGTAGCGCTGGCCGAGCGCGCTGTCCGGCTCGGGGTGGGA
>JAYWDH010000159.1:0-4297 GCA_043779945.1 Microbacteriaceae bacterium | reverse complement strand
GTCGTTCGACATCCCGCCATCAACGGGCGCGGAGGCGTGGGTCCCTGGCACGGATGCCATGGTATGCGTCAGGCCTGGAAGAATCCCGCTGCGGCACGCGCCCTGGCCACGGTGTCGTCGAGTTCCTCCCCGGTCGCCGTGACGTGGCCGACCTTGCGTCCCGGACGCGATTCCTTGCCGTAGTAGTGGAACTTCACTTCGGGTCGGTCGCGAAAAGCGAGCCCGTAACGATCGGGCATCGTCGCCCCGGCCGGACCCCCGAGGACATTGACCATCACGCTCCACGGTGCGGTCGGTGACGGATCGCCGAGCGGCAGGTCGAGCACGGCACGGAGGTGCTGCTCAAACTGGCTGGTGACCGCCCCGTCGATCGTCCAGTGGCCGGTGTTGTGCGGCCGCATCGCGAGTTCGTTGACCAGGAGAGCACCGCCGCTCGTCTCGAACAACTCCACCGCGAGCACTCCAGTAACGCCGAGCTCGTTCGCGATGTGCTCTGCCAGCTCGCGTGCGGCGGTCGGCAGCTCACCGGCTGAGGGCGCAGGGGCGAACACCTCGGCGCAGACACCGTGGCGCTGCACGGTCTCGACGAGCGACCAAGCGCGCACCTCGCCAGAGCGACCGCGCGCGACCAGCTGGGCGAGTTCGCGCCGGAAGTCCACGAACTCTTCGACCAGGAGCCCCTCCCCGGTGCCTGCCGCTGAAAGAGCGAACCAGTCGTCGGCAGCATCGGGCGCGTGCACGATGCGGACACCTTTGCCGTCGTAGCCGCCGCGGGGCGTCTTCACCACCGCCTGCCCGCCATGACCGTCCAGGAAGGTGGCGAGCGCCGTGGAGTCGTGCACGACGGCCCACTCGGGAACGGGAGCGCCGATCTGTGTGAGCCTCTCGCGCATGACGATCTTGTTCTGCGCGACGGCCAGCGCATCCGGACCAGGATGCACCGCGTGACCGGCCGCCACCAGGGCGATGAGCACGTGCTGCGGGACGTGCTCGTGATCAAAGGTGACCACATCGACGTCGGCCGCGAAGGCGAGCACCGTGTCGACGTTCCGATAGTCGCCGACTGCGGTCGCCGCGATCGCCGCTGACAGCCCCTCCGTCTCGGCCAGCACGCGGATCTCGAGACCGAGCTCGACCGCCGGCGGCACCATCATGCGCGCGAGCTGGCCTCCCCCGATCACGCCGACTCTCATGCGACGATCCAGATGGAATCGTGCATGAGCGAAGTCGAAGGTTTCACGGAGCCTCTCCAGAAAGCTTGCCAATCGGGGCCGTTAGACTCCTACCCCTCAGCCCATTGTCCCGGAATCGAGGCGACCACCCGCCATGCGCAAGCTCTTCCTGCAATTCTTGCGCTTCGGTCTCGTCGGCGGCGGCGGGCTGATTGTGGACTTCGGCGTCTTCAATTTGCTGCGCGCCACCGTGTTCAACCCCGACCACATTCACGAGGGCCCGGTCTTCGCCAAGATCATCTCGACGGTCCTGGCGATCATCGTCAACTGGATCGGCAACCGGCACTGGACCTTTCGCGAGCACCGGGGGCCGCAGTTGGTTCGCGAGGGGATCGAGTTCGGCATCGTCAGCATCGGTGGCCTGCTGATCGGCCTGCTCTGCCTCTTCGTCTCGCACTACGTGCTCGGCTACACTTCAGTGCTTGCAGACAACATCTCGTCGAACGTGATCGGACTCGCGATCGGCACGGCCTTCCGCTTCTCGCTCTACCGCTTTTGGGTGTTCTCGCCTCGCCGTGGCGAGACGAAGCCCGCGCTGTTCCCGGCGGCGAATCGCAACCCGGACGCGATTAGCGACTCCCCCAGGACGTCGTCTCATCGTTCGGGTGCGACTGCTCCAGCTGCCGTCGCGCCGCGATCGGATTAAGGCTGGCCTCCATTAGGTCGTGAAGGGCCGATTGCACCAGGTCGGCATACGGAATGTCGCGAAGCACGACGGGGTGCTCGAGGCCGGTGTTGATCAGCACGTCTCCGCTGCGGAAAAGTAACTGCAGCCCCACTTTGCGCACGGTCACGTCGTAGCCGCGGCTGTGCAACAACTCCTGGCGAGTACGCACGAACAGTCCCGAGCGGATGACGATGCGGCGGGTGGTGATCGTGTAATTGCGTCCCAGCCATGAAAGTAGAGGGGCTACGAAGAGGACGACGGCCACGAGGCCACCGGCCCCCAGAAGCGCGATGTTCATCCACGGTTCGGGGAACGACCCCGCGAAATAGCTGACGCCAGCGGCTGCGGCCAACAGTGCGACGGTCGGCCAGAAGAGCGCACGCGCGTGAGGTCGCAGACGCGCGACGACCGACTCGGGATTCGCCTCGGCGGACATGGCTCATTACTACCGCAGGTGGATGATGTCGCCCGCCGCGACGGGCTCGACACGCCCGGATCGGGTGCGGATCTCCAGCCGCCCGAGGAGATCGATTCCGATTGCAGTCCCGGTCAACTCGGCACCGCCCGGCAGCTCGGCGCGCACCTCCCGCCCGAGCGTCGCGCAGCGCTCGCCGGCCGCGGCACGCAGCCCGCTGGCCTCTGCGTCGCCGCCAGTTGCCCAGAGCGACAACACAATCCCTGCAAGGGAGCGGAGGTATCTGGCTAGCAATCGATCGAAGAGCTCACTAGGCTCGGCACCCGCAAGAACCAACGACGTCGCCGAGGGAACCGGCAGCTGGTCGGCGGTCATCGTGACATTGATCCCAGCCCCGATGACAACGCCGCCTGGCACGACTTCCGCCAGGATGCCACAGACTTTCTTCCCGTCGACCTGGACGTCATTGGGCCACTTGAACCCCACGGGCGAACCGCCCACCACTCCGCAAACCGCATCCGTCATGGCGACTCCCGCCGCGAGTGGTAGCCATCCCCACGCCTGCGGGGGAGCTTGGTCACCCGACGGAAGGCGAGTGCGCACAAGCACAGAGATCGCCAGCGCAGTGCCCGCTGGCGTGATCCAGTCACGGTCGAGACGACCTCGCCCCGCGCTCTGATTGATCGTCACTACTGTGGTCAAATCCGGGAGGTCTTCGGACGCCACCATCGCAGCCAACTGCGAGTTCGTGGATGGCGAGGAATCCAGTTCGATCAGACGCTCGACCTCCTGGCGGCTCAGCGGAAAAGGCAGCATGGTTCCAGCCTAGGCGCCGACACCACATACGCTGGCAGCACGAGAGAACGGATCGGCCCCGTGACCCACCCTTCGCAAGGCGCAACGCGTTGAAGCGGACCGCTACTCTCCTGTGGGACAAACTGGTCCGCTACGCGCTCAAGTTCGGTGTCGTGGGTCTCGCGGGCTACTTCATTGATGTCGGCGTCTTCAACGCGCTACGACTCGGGTTGCTCGGGCATGGAAATTTCTTCGAGGGCCCGATCGGGGCGAAAATCGCGTCCGTCGCGCTCTCGACACTCGCGAGCTGGTTCGGAAACAGGTTCTGGACCTTCCGTGAGCACCGACGCAAGAACTACCTACTTGAGCTGGTCGAGTTCTCTGTCGTAGCGGTGGGCGGCCTGCTCATCGGATTGCTCTGCCTCTGGGTCTCGCACTACCTCCTCGGCTACGCGAGCCTGCTTGCGGACAACATCTCGAGCAACGTTATTGGGCTTTTCCTGGCCACGGCGTTCCGATTTCTCCTGTACCGCTTCTGGGTGTATGGCCACCACCGCAAGGGTGGTCTTTCGGTCATTGACCACAAGGCTGAGGCAGCATCGCTGGCGATTTTCGAGGACGAGGAGAGCGCCAACTTAGCAATCGACGCCTCATCCTTGCCCCGCGGGGCCCCCTAAACCGTTCTTCCTATCTCTGGCTTTCCGATCCATCGGACACGGTGCGCGGAGTTGCCAGCCGGCCTCGCCATCCCGCGGAGAGAGTGCCCCGCTTCCTCACGAGCCCGTGGGTGGTCCCGAGCAGTGCGGCCGCCAAATGCCGTCCGCGGTCGGGACCTGCGGCAAATCCGACTCCGAAGTTGATGATTTCGCTGCGGAGGTTCGCGAGGCTCCAGCGCGGCTCCGAAGTGAGATACCGAAGAGCAAGGTCGATCGCATTGCGCGAGATGTAGTACTGGCGGAACGGCGCGTGGTGTTCGTAGGTGCGCTCGACGCCATCACGCATTCGGCGTACGCCGAACAGCCGCGCAGGCTTCTGCTCCCCCAACTCGTGAATGAGATCGGTGCCGAGAGCCGCAGCGACGGCGAAGCCGTGACTCGTCGCTCGCAGGCAAAACTCAGTATCGACAGCGTCGATGACCAATCGCTCGTCGAAGAGTCCGCAGGCGTGCAAGCAGTCAGCGCTGATCAT
>JAYWDH010000158.1:0-4326 GCA_043779945.1 Microbacteriaceae bacterium | reverse complement strand
CACGGCGACGATGACCTGGGCGACGACCCGGACGATGGAATCGACTTCGAGTCGGACGAACTCCTCGCCGGCCTTGAGGCCGAAGCCCTAGCGGGAGTCTCGGCGCCGGTGGGTGTAGACGAGAAGGACGAGCCCGAGGCCTAGCCCGAGCAGCACGGCCCACAGCCACCAGCCGCGGCCGTCCGCCAGTAGCGGACCCAGGAAGAACAGCAACCCACCGAGAGCCACCAGCCAGAGCACGATCCCGACAAGGACTGCCTTGCGGTCATCTGTCGTGACGGGCGTGGGGTCGGGGCGGCGCTCCGAGTCCTTCAGCCAGAGCCGCATGGTATCAATCCTATCGAGAGCGCCTCCCCGGCGGACGACGCCGGTCTTGCGAAATGCAGGAGCGGACGCATCCGCTCACCCGGATGTCGGCGCACCGGTCGGCCAATCGGCCGATTTCTCCTGCATTTCAGAAGCCGATCGACGAGTTCATCGACGGTACCGGGTCTCGCTATGCGACCCTCGGCCGCGAGACACGCAGCTAGAGCGAGCCGACGACGAAGTCGATCGCGCGGGTGAGGGCACGCACGTCATCCGGATCGATGGCGACAAAGGTCGCGATGCGGAGTTGGTTGCGGCCGAGTTTGCGATACGGCTCGGTGTCGACGATGCCGTTGGCGCGCAGGACCTTGGCGACCGCGGCGGCGTCGACCGAGCCGTCGAAGTCGATGGTGACGACGACCTGCGAGCGGTGGTCCGGAATCGCGACGAACGGGGTCGCGAACGGCGACCCGTCGGCCCACGAGTACAAGACGTCCGACGATTCGTGCGTGCGCGCATCCGCCCAGGCCAGCCCGCCGGCATCGTTGATCCAGTCGACCTGGTTCTCCATGAGCAGGAGCGTCGCGAGGGCTGGGGTGTTGAGCGTCTGGTTCAGACGCGAGTTGTCGACGGCGTTCTTGAGGCTCAGGAACTCGGGGATCCAGCGATCGGATGCCGCGATCCGTTCAATCCGTTCGATTGCGGCTGGCGACGCCAACGCGAACCACAGGCCGCCGTCGCTCGCGAAGTTCTTCTGCGGAGCGAAGTAGTAGAGGTCGGTCTCGGCCGGATCGAAGTCCACGCCGCCTGCGGCGCTGGTCGCGTCGATTACGGTGAGGGCTCCGTCGTCGCCGTGCACGCGCGCGATGGGAGCCATCACCCCGGTCGACGTCTCGTTGTGCGGCCAGGCGTAGACGTCGACGCCAGCCAGCACCTCAATCTCGCTGCGCGATCCGCTGGGCGCGTTGATCACGTGCGGCGCCTTGAGGAAGGGCGCGGCGGCGGCCTGCGCGAACTTCGCACCGAACTCGCCGAAGGTGAGGTGCTCGGATCGCGCCGAGATCACCGAGAAGGCCGCGGCATCCCAGAACGCGGTCGAGCCGCCGTTGCCCAGCAGGACCTCGTAGCCGTCTGGCAGGTGAAAGAGTTCGGCGAGGCCAGAGCGGACGCGGCCGACCAGCGACCTCACCGGCGCCTGGCGGTGGGAGGTGCCGAGGAGGGCGGCGTGCGTCGCGAGGTGCGTGAGTTGTTCCGGGCGGACTTTGGACGGACCGCAACCGAAGCGGCCGTCGACGGGAAGGAGGCCAGCGGGGATCTCGAGCGTCACGGACCAAATTCTACCGGGAACGGGGCAGCGGTACGGACGGGGCGCCGGTAGGCTGAGCCGGTCCGATGGCCACCTGGGAGTGAACGATGACCGATCTCGTCGACACGACGGAGATGTATTTGCGGACGGTTCTTGACCTCGAAGAAGAGGGAATCGTCCCGTTGCGGGCTCGCATCTCCGAGCGCCTCGGACACTCCGGCCCCACCGTCTCGCAGACCATCGCTCGCATGGAGCGAGATGGACTCGTCAATGTCGAAGGCGACCGTCACCTGGCCCTGACCGCCCATGGAAGAACTCGCGCGCTGCAGGTGATGCGCAAGCACCGTCTTGCCGAGCGCCTGCTCGCCGACGTGATCGGGCTCGACTGGGCCTTCGTGCACGACGAGGCCTGTCGCTGGGAGCACGTGATGAGCGAGCAGGTCGAGCGCCGCCTCCTGGTGCTGCTCAACCACCCGACCGAGTCGCCGTATGGCAACCCGATCCCGGCGCTCGATGAGCTAGGTGACCCGCCTGCGCGTCCGTTTCTCGAGGGCGTCATCAACGTCGTCAACCGCGTGCGGGGCGAGACCGGTCCGGTCACCGGCACGATCAAGCGCCTCGGTGAGCCGGTGCAGTTCGAGCCGGAACTGCTGCAACAACTGCTCGCCGCCGGTGTCATCCCGGGGGCTGAGGCGACCATCACGGCCGCCGGTTCGTACATCTTGATACAGGTCGAGGGGCACGGTGAGGGGCTCGAACTTCCGAGTGAAGTCGCCGTGCACGTGTACGTCGCGGCCTAGCAATCCCCACATCTAGGGGTGTGCGACTGGCGCGAGCCCTAGCCCTCGCGTATGGTTACGGAGTCCTCTCGATCACGCAAGCCGGTCGGAGGCCGCACGGCAGGGCGTCTCGTTCACCCATCCTCTGCCGCGCGTCGTGACATACGACAGGGATGGGGCGGCGACCTAGAGCCGGCCGAGGCGCAGGAGATCCTTTCTTTGTTCTCAGGTACAACCAAACGCACGGTGTCCCCGGCCGTGAGCCTGGTGGTCGTCGCGCTCGCCGTTCCGGCAATCTTCGCGACCATCGCTCTTCCGGCCTACGCGGCCCGCCCCGATGGGTCGAGGTCAGGCGCGGATGCCACGGCTGAGATCCAGCACATGAAGGCCGCGGATGCGCAGGTGGTCGTGGTCGCCGCCGACGCGGGCGACGCCTCGATCTCACGCGACGTGTTCTCCGCCACCTCGGAGGCCGAACTGCAGCGCGCCAAGCTGAAGGCGGTGCTCGCCTCCGTGACGTACAGCGGCCCGAGCGTGCGCGCCTTCCTGGCGAATCCGCCGTACCCGAACTTCAGCCTCGACCAGGTTGTCGCGGTCGCCGAGCAGTACCAGGGCGTTCCCTATGTCTTCGGCGGCGCAACGCCCGCCGGCTTCGACTGCTCCGGACTCACGCAGTTCGTCTATGCGCAGTTCGGTGTCTCGCTTCCCCACTCGGCCGCGCGCCAGGGTGCCGGCGGGGCGCAGATCTCGGCAGCGGATGCCCGCCCCGGCGACATCGTTGCGATGGATGGGGGCGGCCACGTGGGCATTTATCTCGGCGGCAACATGATGATCGACGCCCCCGAGCCTGGCCGCGTTGTGCAGATCCGAGCGATCTACACGAGCGCCCACTGGTTCGTGCGCTACGGCATCTGAGCTTTTCGATCGCGCGGCCGCGCTTCGTTCCTTCCCCCTAACCGTCACCGTGCCGTAACACCCCGGTAAACAGTTGCGGGTTACGCTGGTTACCTCGGTGTCAACGGATTTCGGGAGAGCCCATGTGGAACTCGAGCAGCATCCCCACCACGGATGCGCGCGCGGTCTTCTTCATACGGCACAGCATTCGGCCGGTCGTGCACTGTCGCGTCCCGGGTGAATAAGGCGCTGTCGTTCGCGATGGCGCTTTTTTCGTCTGCTCCTCCTGAAACCTCGCGAGGCCGGGGATTCGATTGCCCGCAAGCCGTGCGGGCGCTTTCGAGAGGAGCCCCTGTGCGAACCCTGGTACTCAACGCCGGCTACGAGCCGCTGGCCGTCGTGTCTTTCAAGCGGGCCATCGTGCTCGTGCTTGACGGAAAGGCCTCGATTGTGGCGTGCGACGACGAGCATCCCGTGCTGAGCGCGTCGGGTGTGTGGGAGCGTCCGTCGGTCATCCTGCTGCGACGTTACGTTCGGATCCCGAGCGGCCGCGCCGTGCCGGTCTCACGCCGAGGGGTGCTGCGCCGCGATTCTCAGCGCTGCGCCTATTGCGCAAGCTCGGCCTCCACGATTGACCACGTGACCCCGCGTTCCCGCGGCGGGGCAGACAGCTGGGAGAACCTCGTCGCATGCTGTCTCCGCTGCAACAACATGAAAGGCGACCGCACTCCCCAGGAGATGGGCTGGCGGCTGCGCTACATCCCACGCCCGCCGCACGGAACCGCGTGGCTCGTGCGCGGCGTCGAGCGTGCACAGCCGCAATGGGAAGAGTTTCTGGCTCCTGCCGCCTGACTTACGGCGCCCGATCCGGTTCGGGAAGTTTTCGGCGGGTACGCCTCCTGCCTGGCCTCGCCTGGCCCGTCGAGTCAAATCCCATGTTGCCGCCCGGGCGCGGGCCGTTATCTCAACGTGACAATGGGCGGAATCTCGCTTATGCTCGGTCAGGTCGCTAACCCGGAGGCTTTATGACGGAACGCGAAA
>JAYWDH010000157.1:0-4359 GCA_043779945.1 Microbacteriaceae bacterium | reverse complement strand
GTCATCACCCTCGACGGGGCCTCCTACCGGCTCCGCAACCACGCTGCCGCGTCAGACGAACTCCGCCGCGTCACAACCGGCACAAACCTGCGCTAACCGCGCGCCGCGACCTGGGGAACTTCAATGAGCAAGACCGGGGAAATTCGCTGAGCGCCGTCACTACCAGGTGCTCAGCGAGTTCTACACCGAGACAGAAGCCGGCCGGATAGCTGGCCTGCAGGCACCAGGTGAAGTCGCCGGTATCGCCGCGCTGCGCGATGCGGCTCGAGCGCACGTCGACGCCATGGCCCTGAATATGATCGCGGGCGGCTAGTGCCCCGCGGCGCTTGAGGACTATCCCGCTAGTTCTGGTTTGTCGCCGCGCCACAGGAACGCGACCCATCGGCCGCACCGGCGGCAGATGAACGCTGCACCACCGTTGAGCGAGTGCAGTTTCGCTCGAGGCAGGTCCCGACCGCAACAGGAGCAGTAGTACTGGGTTTCAGAACTCATGAGCGGTGATCCTCTCGATCAACTGGTCGGCCCGCCAAGTTGGGGGATGGCGACGTTCCCCGCCAAGGTCCAGCCCACCAGGGCATTGGCGTGACCATGGCCCATGCCGTATTCGGTCTTGAGCCAGTTGACGATTTCCATGTGCTTGCTCACCGGGCTCGTGTCAATGATCTTCTGCCACTCGGGAATAGAGCGACCGTACTTTTTCTCGATCGACGGAAAGTAGGACGCGGGGCCACCCTTCGGCCATGGAGGAGCGATCTCAGTCATGTCAAAGATGCTTCCACTCTGAACGGCAGCCGCACACCGTGGCTCGTGAACGTGTTTTCCGATCTCGATCCCATCCATCTGGGATTCACAGTGGAAAGTGCGACGAGATTGTCAATCCGCCGCGGCGTCACCAGGCCGCCTCGCGCTCTTGCGTTCGACGGCGGACGCCCACACCCACGCACGGAAGGTCGCCCCGCTCAACATGGTGAACTCCACCCACACCGCGCGACGAGTCCACGCCACGGCGCGGCCGTCAACCTTGATCGGATGCTCCGGAAACCGCACCCACGCCTCGATAGCGACCGGCTCAGACTCGGCCGACGTCACAGGATCGTCGCCCAGCTCATGCTTCGACAGCGAAATCGGGGAAGGTTTCACGACCGACTCGTTGACCGCAGCCCAGGTCAGATCGGACCCGTATCGCCGGTTCTGCCCCACCCGTCCTCACCACCTCGACCCGAACATATGTTCGAGTGTCGAGAGTAGTCGCTACGTAGGAAGGACTCGACAGCATGTCGTCAGGTCGGGCTCTGCACCCCTCGCTCAATCGGCCCAGCACCTTACCGATGACAGCCGTCACCGGTAGACTGGTACCAGGGCGATTGAGTGAGGGAGTGACCATGACAGACACCGTGCAAACGAGTACCGCACTTGCGGGCGTGGCCCCACTTGACCGCCTGACTGCTGAGGTCGAGAAGGGCCAGCAGCTCGCGGGCCACTTCCCGGACGCGGAGGCGTTGGACCGCGGTCAGCGTGTCTACCGCGGCGAGCTCAGCATTGAGGACGCGCGCGCCGAGATCGACGCAAAATATTCGAGGGGATGACCCTCGACGACAAGTACACCTACCCTGGGTCGGGCGGTGTGCTTGTCAATCGTTACGGCATCCGCGATGCCGACCGACTCGACCTGGCGCTCAACGACTACGCCACCGCCGGATGGTTTCATCTGCGAAAGCAGGCCGCCCCAGAGCCACCGGGTTTTGGCTACCTGCAGACGATCCACCGCGAAATGTTTGCGCCGCTGCTGGACTGGGCGGGGGAGCTGCGCGAAACGGACGCGCAGGCAACCGGAACGGGCATCGCCTACGCCCGACCCGAGTACATCCCGGAGTCGCTTCGCTCCTTGTTCGACAAGCTGCAGGGTGAGGACTTTTTGACCGGCCTCGACCCCGCGGCCTTTGCCGATCGCCTGGCTGACCGCTGGGGCGACCTCTCGGCCATTCACCCCTTCAGGGACGGAAACACTAGAAGTCAGAGCGCCTACGTCAGCTCGCTCGCAGAACGCGCCGGACACCCGATCGACTGGACGGCGATCGACGTGCCGACCCTGCGCAACCTCCGGCTTGTAGCCGTGGCCGGCCGCCACGAGCCGTTAGCCGCGTACCTGCGCGATCACCTGGTGTCGCCGGCGGGTTCGGTCGACCCCGCGTGGGCAGCTGCTCGCCTGGCAGGCATCGACACCCCGTTCAAGCCCGGCGCCCCACGCTCGACCGCGGCCGGGCTTGACTCCTTCGGCACCACCACCTACCGGGCCGACCCCGGCGTGGGTAGAACTGGAGCCGGCCGATAGTGCGCGCGGCGAAGAGATCCCCGAGCCCGAAGCTAACCACTGAGGCTGAGCGACGGTTCGCGCTCGAGCAAGCAGAGCACAGCGGCGAGATGGAAGGCCTGCGCGTCAGCCCGGAGGCTCGCGCTGACGCCGAGGAATGGATAGCCGGCCGCATCGACGTCGACGAGCTCGTGGCCCGCACCCGAGCCCGTTACGGCCTGAGCTAACGACGTTCGCCCAGCGATCGTCGTTGCGGGATCGCGACGCCGCTTTGCAGACGTGTCAGCCGAAATGAGGACTTGTCATTCCATCCGCGGACTGCGACTCTTCAGCCACCGGTGGCAACGAGGCCACGGAATTCGAGACGGAGATCTTTTGAGAATCAGGACCAGAGCACTCGTTAGCACTGCAGCTCTTTTCGCATCCTTGGCTCTTGTGGTGGGGATAGCGCTGCCGGCTCACGCGCTCACCTCAACCCAGAGGTGCGGATTTGTAACTCAAATCAACGTTCGAGGCAGCAATGCGCCAGCGGGCACCGGCTCAACAAACAACGGACGCACCTACGCGTCGGGCGGCAGCGATTCCACACTTGATGTACTCATCAATATCGAAAATAGCGACCCGTATTTTCCCGTCTATCAGGAGAACCTTCTCTATCCCGCTGTGATCATCGACTGGAGCAATCCGCTCGCGTCGAACTACATTTCGAGCGTTCAAACGGGCATCAACAATCTGGTTGGGGAGCTCAACAGCTTGGCGCTCGTCTGCCCCGCTACCAATATTCTCTTGGCCGGCTACTCGCAGGGTGCTGACGTAATTGACCAAGCGATCGGGCTCGCGCACGGTAGCGCTTTCACGGTTCCCGCCTTGTACAGCGGCGTTGCCCACAACCTCACAGCCGTGATGCTATTCGGCGACCCGGGGTACAGGCCAGCGGAACGATGGGACGCTGCGGGAAACGGGAACGGGTCCGGAATATTCGCGAGACCGGCAGGCCAGTTCAATAACAGGGACCACCTTGGGCCCGACCTCTTCGGGAACTTGATCAACAAAACGACCGTTCAGTCGTACTGTTTCGCGGGAGACATATTTTGCCAGAGCAACCCCGGCGGCGCTGCAGTGCACGCGAGCTACCGCACGTCCACAGCGCCTCAGCGCGCTTGGTCGTTCGCATCGAATTGGATGATTGACAACGGCTAGAAGAGGATCGTCGCATGGACGGGGACATAGCTGATGCCGAACACTAAGCCAGGGGGGCCTCCGGGCGTTAGAGAGATCGCCGCCGCTGCGATCGGAAGTGTCCTAGAGGCGCTACTCGCTCTCGTCCTTTCTGCCGTTGTTTACCTCAACACCTTCAATGTCGCGGGCTGCGGACCAGCTCCATATCATCAATGTGATCTGGATCTGGCCCAGGCGTCAATCTACATAACGCCGGCCGGAGGCCTTCTGGGGGTGGTGGCGACCTTGGTCGTTGCTTTGATTCCGGCGAAGAGAGGGCGCCCACTGTGGCTGGCCTTCGTGTTGGGTACAGGGTTCATCCTGTTGGCCTTTGCAGTTGCGATAGTGCTCAACAATGTTTCCCTCCAATCCTGATATCGCTAGTCGAGATCAGCGCGCAGAAGCGCTGGTGGGAAATGGTGTGCATCTCACTTGACTACTGCACGTGGGGCTCGGGGCTGATTCGTTCGACTACAACATCGGTAATACGTGGAACGGTGGCGCTGTTAGGAGATGTCGGTGAACTATTCGGTGGCGAAGCCGCCGACCGGGCCACGTGCTCTCGAGGCGTTCGGGGCGACCGCCTACCGGCCGGGCCGGGACCGGGGCCCCGACCTCGGCCGTTAGCGACCTTCGCCCAGCGATCGCCGTTGCGGGATTTCGATACCGTTCGGGTGCTTGGCCTGCCAGTCGTCGACGTCGGTTTGCAGGTAGCGGATCGTCGAGCCGATTGTGAAGTACGCCGGCCCGAGGCCGGCATCCCGGAGCCGTTTCAGGTCGCCGCGGCTGACGCGCAGCTCGGCGCTGACCTCATCCGGGATCAGGAACAG
>JAYWDH010000156.1:0-11973 GCA_043779945.1 Microbacteriaceae bacterium | reverse complement strand
AAGCAGCTTCGACGCCGACCGAGCCAATATCGAAAGTGGCCGCAAGGAACGCATTCTGCGTGCCATCAATCTTCGTCGCAATCGCGACGAGACTCGTCGACAATTCGGAGAGGCCGGCCAGGTCGGCCTGAAGCCGATCCCCCATGGTCAGCCCTTGAGACCCGAGGCGAGCCCGCTGTCGGAGTCGCGGAAGGTGCTGGCTGCCTTGGTGAGGAAGCCGGACAGACCCTCGAGGCCGGCGACTGTCTTCGAGATGCCGTCGTTGAACTCCAGGTAGGAGGTCTCAAAGGCCTTCGACGACTGGTCGGTGACGTAGCCCTCGGCTACCAGCGTGTCGACTTGCTTCTTCAGATCCATCAGCTGGCGCTCGATCTCGCCCTGCCCAGTGGTGAGTTGCTTCGCAACGGTCTCCATGTGGTCATAGCTGACACTGACATCTTGAGCCACGGTGTTCTCCTTGAGCGATCCGAAACGATGAACATCTGAGGGAGCACTCCCACACGATCAGGGTATACGGCCTGGCACGACGGGGGCGAGCGGTTATCCACACCCCGTTCGGGCAATCCCGCTCAATAGACTGCCCCCATGCGCCTGATGATCACCGTGTCGGATGCGCACACGGGAAGCGCGAGCAACATCCTGCTCGACGCCGACGAGGCGGCCCCGCTCGCCGAGATCGTTCCCCGGCTCGCGACGGCAGTCGCCGCCGACGTTCACGGCACAACGACGGCGCTCGTGGTCGACGGCCGCTTCGTTCCGCTGACCGAACCGCTGTCGACCGCCGGGATGCGCGAAGGCAGTTCGGTGATCGTGGGCACCCGCGAGGCGGTCGGGGCGTACCAGACCACCCCCGAGGATGCGCTCGTGCAGTTCCGCATCGTCTCGGGCGACGGCGCGGGGACGACCCTGAATGCGTGGCGCGGAGCCGTCACGATTGGCTCCGCGGCCGAGGCATCCCTCTGCATTGACGACCACTACCGGGCCGCCGCCATCGAGCTGGTCGTCGAGATCAATGCGGCCGACGACGTCACCGTGCGTCCGGCCGGCGCGACCACAACGGCGACCCTCGACGGTGAGGCGGTCACGGCATCCGTTCCTTGGAAGCTCGGCGCCCAGCTCAACCTCGCCGGTCGACTGATCGAACTGGCCGTCCCCGACGACGATCTGGCGGCGTTCGTACCCTCGCCCGAGGGCGGCGGTATCGACTACAACCGCCCGCCGCGCATCCTGCCTCCCGAGGCGAGCACCTCGCTGCGGCTTCCCGCGCCGCCTGCCGATCAGCCCGCGCGCCCGCTGCCGATCCTCGCCGCGCTGCTGCCGCTCGTCATGGCGGGCGGCTCCGCGATCCTGCTCCACAACTACCTCTTCCTCATGATCGCCGCCCTCTCACCCGTGATGCTGGTCGCCAACTACTTCGTCTCCAAGCGCAGTGGGAAGAAATCGCGGCGTGCGCAACTAGCTGAGTACCGGACGCACAAAAGCGCGATCGAGACGGATGCCACTTCGGCTCTCCTCCTCGAACGCACCGAGTTACTGCGCAACGCTCC
Organism: Microbacteriaceae bacterium; assembly: GCA_043779945.1. GTDB lineage: Bacteria > Actinomycetota > Actinomycetes > Actinomycetales > Microbacteriaceae > Lysinimonas. Next base: position 10,426 of record JAYWDH010000156.1, on the reverse strand, counting down.
CGACCCCGCCGGGCTTGCCGAGATCGCCACGCGGCCACTGCCACGGCTCTGGGAGCGGCGCAACTCGGATCCCGATCACCTGCGCATCCGTGTCGGCACCGCGACGCAGCCGTCGAAGGTGACTCTCGACGATCCCGAGCAGCTCGAGCACCGGCGCACGGTCACCTGGGAGGCCCGCGACGTGCCCGCCGTGTTCCAACTCGCCGAACGTGGGGTGGTCGGAATCGCGGGCTGGGGCGACCGCCCGCGTCGCCTCGCGCAGTGGGCCGTCGCCCAGATTGCGGTGCTGCAGAGCCCGCGCGACGTTCAGCTATATCTACTGTCGGACTCGGGCGGCCGCGACGCCTGGAGCTGGATGTCGTGGTTGCCTCATGTGCGTCCCACGAGCGGGCAAGACACCATGACCACCCTTGGCGTGACTGCCACCACCACCGCGCGTCGCATCTCGGAACTGGTGGCGATCATCGACGCTCGCACCGAGGCGCTCGGCAGCGGCAGCGGCGGGCGCTGGGGCGGGAGCGAGATCGTCGTCGTCATCGACGGTGCCCGAAAGCTGCGCAGCATGCCCGGGCTCGTCAGCATCTTGAAGGAAGGGCCCGCTGTCGGTGTCTTCAGCCTGTGCGTCGACACCGATGAGCGCCTGCTGCCCGAGGAGTGCACCGCGGTCGTGATCGCCGACACGGAAACGCTGGCCATCCGACAGCAGCGCGTGAACGTGCTCGCCGGCATCCGCCCCGACCTCATCGACGACGACTGGCTGGACTGGGTCGCGCGGGGAGTCGCCCCGATTCACGACGCGAGTCCGGAGGACGACGACGGCTCGATTCCCAGCTCAAGCCGTCTGCTGGACGTCCTGCACCTCGATCCGCCAACGGCCGACGCGATCGAAGCCGGCTGGCTGCTCTCGCCGCGCAGCACGACGGCGGTGATCGGCGAATCCCTCGACGGCGCCTTCTCGATCGACCTCGTCGCCGACGGGCCGCACGCCCTCATCGCCGGAACCACCGGTTCGGGCAAGAGCGAACTGCTGCAGACGCTGGTCGCCGCTCTCGCCGTCGCCAATCGGCCGGACGAGATGAACTTCGTCCTCGTCGACTACAAGGGCGGTGCTGCCTTCAAGGACTGCGTCGACCTGCCGCACACCGTCGGCATGGTCACAGACCTCGATACCCACCTGGTCGAGCGCGCGCTGGAATCGCTCGGTGCCGAGCTGCGCCGTCGCGAGCACCTGCTGGCTGGCGCGGGCGCGAAGGACCTTCCCGATTACCTCGACCTGCGCGTCAGTCAGCCCGGGTTGGCTCCGATCCCGCGCCTGGCGATCGTGATCGACGAGTTCGCGTCGCTGGCCCGTGAGCTCCCGGATTTCGTGCGCGGCCTGGTCAACATCGCCCAGCGCGGGCGGTCCCTCGGCATCCATCTGATCCTCGCGACGCAGCGACCGAGCGGAGTCGTCAGCCCCGAGATCCGCGCAAACACGAACCTGCGCATTGCGCTGCGTGTTACCGACGCCGCCGAGAGTTCGGACGTCATCGACGCCCCGGATGCCGCCCGCATCAGCAAGGCGGCCCCCGGCCGCGCATACGTGCGGTTGGGGGCGAGCTCGCTGGTGCCATTCCAGGCCGGACGCGTCGGAGGCCGCAGGCCCGGGGCCACCACCGGCGCGGCGACCGAGCCGCTGATCCGTACCCTCACGCTCGCCGAGCTCGCCGAGCCCGCGCCAACGGTATCCCGCGCTCCGGACGCCAAGCAGGATGCCGCCAACACCGACCTGCGCGCGCTCGTCGCCGCGATCCGCGAGGCCGCCACGGCGCTTGGGATCGCGGACCAGCCGCGCCCGTGGCTTCCCGCGCTACCCGACGAGGTGACCATTGAGGCCCTCGTTCGCACCTTCGGCGCCGCCCCAAGCGCCTTCGCGTACGGCGTCGAGGACCGCCCGAGCCAGCAGGCGCAAAACGCCGCGCTGATCAACCTGGACGCCTTCGGACACCTCTTCGTCGTGGGAGCCCCGCGTTCCGGTCGAAGCCAGACTCTGCGCACGATCGCTGGCGTCGCGGCCGCTCGGGTGCGGGCGAGTGACCTGCACCTCTATGGGATCGATTGCGGCAACGGGGCGCTATTGCCGCTCGCCGATTTCCCGCATGCCGGCGCGATCGCGCAGCGTCACCAGGTGGATCGCGTCCAGCGCTTGCTCGCCCGTCTGGTCGGGGAGATCGCCACCCGCCAGGGCGTGCTCTCGGCGGGCGGTTTCGCTGACCTGGCCGAGCAGCGTGCCGCGGCGGTACCCGCGGCGAGGCTGCCGCACATCGTGCTGCTGATCGACCTGTGGGAGGGGTTCCTCACCAGCTTCGGCAATGTCGAGGGCGGGGCGCTGGTCGAGCAGGTGCAGTTCCTCTTGCGCGAGGGCGCCAGCGTCGGCATCCACGTGATCGCCAGCGGCGACCGGCAGTTGCTGTCCGGTCGCATCTCGACGCTCGTCGACGCCAAGCTGGTGCTCAAGCTCACCGAGCGCTCCGACTACTCGCTCGCCAACCTCAACCCGCGCAAGCTCCCTGATGACATCCCGCCCGGTCGCGCGTTCCGTTCCGAGACCGCGGTCGAGGTGCAGATCGCCCTATTGACCGCCGATCCAAGCGGTGCCGCCCAAGCCGCGGCATTGCGGGAGATCGCCGCGCGCGCGACGCGTCGTGACGCCGAGCTCGAACCTGCACGACGGCCTTTCCGGTTGGATGCCCTCCCAACGACGCTCACGCTGGCCGATGCCCTGTCGCGCACGGGCGACGAGCAGGCCGAGGTCGGGTGGGCCATGGTCGGAGTCGGCGGCGACGAGTTGCGCGGCCGCGGTGTCAACCTGTTCGACGGAACTCCCACGTTCCTCGTGGCCGGCCCACCCAAGTCGGGCCGCAGCACGGTGCTCGTGGCGATGAGCCGTACCTTGATCGACGGGGGCGCATCGGTCGTGGTGGTGGCGCCCCGGACCTCGCCTCTTCGCGCCTTGGTCGGAACGGCCGGTGTCGTCGCCGTGTTGACGGGCGGCGACATCACCGAGGAGGAGTTGGCGCCGTTGCTCGACGGCGTCACGCAGCGGGTGCTGGTCATCGACGACGGCGAGCTGCTGCGCGATGTCACGGCCAAGGATTGGCTGCGCGACCTGGTTCGCGGCGCGCGCGACCGAGGCCTGGGAATCATCCTCGGTGGCGACATCTCGGACGTGGCCAGCGGGTTCAGCGGCTGGCAGGTGGAGGTGCGCAAGAACCGCAGCGGCATCCTGCTCAGCCCGCAGAACATCACAGACGGGGATCTCGTCGGGGCGCGGCTGCCTCGCTCGAGCCTCAGCACCGGCGTGCAACCGGGACGCGGGCTGGCCAACCTCGGGGATGGCGAACTGACGCTGCTGCAGCTGCCGAATCCGGGGTCCTGACGTCGGTATTCCAGCGCCAACACCACCAGGTCATGGGCGTCAACGCCGCGAACTTCTGGAAAGGAGTCGAGGGCTTCGACGCGGGCTGCACCCGCTGCGTGATCGCAACCGATCACACCATTGAGGGCGCGGCGAGCGACGCGATGCCTGTGTTCTCCGACGCGGACAGTCCCGCCGCGGTTGCGGAGCACTTCGGCCAGACCATCAACGATTTCAACCATCAGCCGGGCTATGACTCCATCGTCCAATCGTTGACCGACCTCGGTGAGGGCGCCCGCGGGATCGTGCTGCTCGACCGCGGCCCCGGTATGGTCGGGCACGTCTTCGATGTGATCCACGACAGCACCGGGATCGTCTTCATCGACCCGACCATTGGGTATTCGGCTACCACTCGCGAGAGTACTTCGAGACCGGCAACCCTCTGACCGGCATTCTCGGCGGCAAGGGACCGATCGCAGTTCTCAACGAGGACGGCTCTGTCTCCCGATTGAAAACGGCGTTTCCGATTGAGCACCAGGTCTAGGGAACGCGCTCTTACAGCTTCTCGATCGGCGCGATCTTGATCAGCAGTCGCTTGCGGCCCGCCTGCTCGAACTGCACCTCGGCGATGCTCTTGGGGCCTTCGCCGGTGACCACGCTCACGCGACCTTCGCCGAAATCTGCGTGCCGGATGCGGTCCCCCACCGCGAGCGTCAGGCCCCCGTTGTCGCGCACCTTGTTGGTGACCGCGTTGGTCCACTCGGTCTTCACCCTCGGCGGAGCCGGGGCCAGCGAGTTTGAGTAGCTGAAGCGCTCCGAGCCCGCGGCCGAACTGCCGTAGGCCGGGCGCCCGTTCAGTGACCGCGAGCGCGTCCCGTTCCGCGAGGTCGCCGCGCCGGGACTCTGCCGCCACTCGATCAGCTCGGCCGGGATCTCCTGCAGGTAGCGACTCGGCATCGCGACGTTGGTGTCGCCGAAGGTCGAGCGTGTCATCGCCAGCGACAGGTAGAGCCGCTTCTTCGCGCGGGTGATGCCCACGTAGAACAGCCGCCGCTCCTCGGCGAGACCCCCAGGCTCGCCGGTCGACATGCGGTGCGGCATCAGGTCCTCCTCGATACCGGTGAGAAAGACCGACTCGTACTCGAGACCCTTCGCGGTGTGCAGCGTCATCAGCGAGACCGTGCCGCTTGAATCGTCCAGTTCGTCGGCGGCCGCAACCAGCGCCACCTCGGTGAGGAAGTCGATGAGCGTGCCCTCGGGGTTGTTGCGGCCGAACTCCTTGGTGACCGCGACCAGCTCTTCCACGTTCTCGATTCGCGCCTCGTCTTGCGGGTCACGGGTCGCGCGGAGCGCCTCGATGTAGCCGGTGCGCTCGAGGATTTTGATCAGGATGTCGGCGGGCTTGGTCGTAGGCGCCGAGTCGGTGGCCTCGTCCATGATCGACGCGAAGGCGAGGATCGCGGCCGTAACTTTCGGCCCGAGACCGAGTTGGCCAGCATCGGGAAGCGCGTCACGCAACGTCACCCCAACCTTGTCGGCGTAGCCCTGCAGAGCCGCCTCGGTAGCCGGGCCGATGCCCCGCTTGGGCAGGTTCATGATGCGGCGGAGCGCGAGATCATCCGCCGGATTGGCGACCTGGATCAGATACGCCATCGCGTCCTTGATCTCGGCGCGCTCGTAGAACTTCGTGCCACCGAGCACGCGATACGGCAGGGCAGAGCGGATGAAGATCTCCTCGAGCGCACGAGTCTGCGAGTTGGTGCGGTAGAAGACAGCGATATCGCTGTAGCGCTCGCCACCCTCGTGCAATGTCGAGATCTCGTCGGCCACGAACTGCGCCTCGTCGTGGCCGGTGTACCCCGTGTAGCCGACGATCTTGTCGCCAGATCCGACCGTGGTGAAGAGGTTCTTCGCGAGACGATCGAAGTTGTTCGAGATCACCGCGTTTGCCGCGTCGAGGATGTTCTGCGTCGAGCGATAGTTCTGCTCGAGCAGGATCGTCTTCGACTGCGGGAAGTCACGCTCGAACTCCACGATGTTTCGGATATCCGCGCCGCGGAAGGCATAGATCGACTGGTCCGAGTCGCCCACGACCGTGAGCGATGCACCGGATATGCCGCCATCGGCATCCACGCGCATCCGAGTGTCTTCGGGCACATGCTGCGGCTTGATCGAGCGCACCAACTCGCGGATCAGCGCGTACTGGGCGTGGTTGGTGTCCTGGTACTCGTCCACCAGTACGTGCCGGAAGCGGCGCTGATAAAGGGCCGCGACATCCGGGAAGGCCCGGAACAGATGCACGGTCTCGGCGATCAGGTCGTCGAAGTCGAGCGCATTCGCGCGCCGAAGCCCGGCCGTGTAGCGACGGAAGATCTCGAGGAAGGCGACGTCGTTCGGATCATCCGTGTTGACGTTGCGCGAGAAGCTCTCGGCGTCTGTCAACTCGTTCTTGAGCTTCGAGATGCGGCCGCCCACGTTGCCAGGAGTAAAGCCGAGGGTGTCGGCATCCAGTTCTTTCAGGATGCGCTTGATGAGCGCCCGGCTGTCAGCCGAGTCGTAGATGGTGAAGCTCTGAGTCATCCCCATGACGGTCGCCTGCCGCCTCAGGATGCGCACGCAGGCGGAGTGGAAGGTCGAGATCCACATGCCGTCGGCCGCCCCGCCGACCAGAGCCTGCACGCGTTCGCGCATCTCGGCTGCCGCCTTATTGGTGAAGGTGATTGCGAGGATCTGGCTCGGCCACGCCTCGCGTGTCTGGATCAGCCCGGCGATGCGACGCGTCAGCACGCTGGTCTTGCCGGATCCCGCACCCGCCACGATCAGTAGCGCGCCGCCCCGGTAGAGCACGGCCTCGCGCTGCTGCGGGTTGAGTCCCACGAGCAGTTCGTCGTCGGGCTGCGGCGTGGCGCCACCCGTGCCAGCGCCCGGTGCGGCGCCCGCTGACCCCGGATCCGCGTCGAAGCCGTCAAGAACGAAGGTCATGGTTCCCCGATTCTACCGGCGGGGTGCGACGCCGACTCGAGGTCCCGCGGCACCCACGCGCTCCTCGGACACACCCGCGCACCGGTCGGCTCGCCACCGACGAGTCGACCGGCCCGACGAATGCCCTGTCGCATGTGACGAAAGCGAGGACGCTGCGACATCTCACACCTCGTCGCACTGAGAAACGCAGCAATCCGGCCGGGCTAGCGCAGACGGGTTCGGGCCGCGACACCGAGATCCGCGTGGTCGACGAAGATGCCGTCGACGCCGGTGCCGACGATCAACTCGAACTCGGCGCGCCAGTCGCCCCAGTCTTCGGCGGAGAGTCCACGGCGGCGAGGGGCAGCGAGAAAGGCGTTCTCGGGGCGGAGCGTCCAGGTGAAGACCTGCAAGTCGAGTTCGTGAGCGCGGGCGACGAGATGCGGATCAGCCAGGAGCACGCCCTTGTCAACGCTGATCCCGTCGACCTCGCCGGCGAGACCGGCGAGGCCGGTCGTCAACTGCTCCGCGTAGCGGATCGCGCTCGAGCCGTCGCGCGCGAGCAAGTCGGCGGCCGCGCCTTCGACGTCGACGAGATACACGAAGTCGGCCGAGACGCCCCGCGCACGCAGCTGCCCGAGCAGCGTCTGCTCGAAGCACTCGACGGTCAGCCTCTCGCGCCCACCCCAAGCGTGCAAAACCTCGGCGACCGGCTCGGCGAGCGGCATCCCGATCGACGCGAAGAAGCTCGGATGCTTGATCTCAGCCACCAGCCGCAGTGGCCGTTCCGTGCGCTCGGCCACATCATCCACGAGCTCCAGCAGCTCGCTGAGGCGCAGGATCGGCTCGGTGCCATCGAAGGTGCTTGAGTGCTGTCGCAGCTTCGGCAGCCGCTCCACGGCGCGCAGGGTTGCGAGTTCCGACCAGGTGAAGTCTTCGGTGAACCAGCCGGTGCGACTCTCGCCGTCGATGTGCTTGGTAGTGCGACGCGGCGCGAACTCCGGATGCTTCGCGACATCCGTCGTTCCCGAGATCTCGTTCTCGTGCCTCACCACCAGCACGCCGTCCTTCGTGATCACGATGTCCGGCTCCACCGCGTCTGCGCCCAGCGCGAAGGCCAGCTCGTAGGAGGAACGGGTGTGCTCGGGCCGATATCCCGGAGCCCCGCGGTGTCCGATGATCAAAGGCACGAATGGGGGGTTCGGGGCGGTCATCTGCTCACGATAATCTGACGGGACCATGACCGTCTGCGCTACCTGCTCGCGGGAGTTGCAGCCCGAGTGGAAGTACTGCATCTCTTGCGGCACGCCCACCGGCGTGCCTCTGACGGCTGCCATCGATATCATCCGTGCGGAGGATCTCGCCGAAGCCGAGCTGGCCGAGCACGACGACACCAACACCGGTGTGCTTCGGATCGAGGATATCCCCGCCGACGAGCCGGCACCGACCCCGGCCCAAAGGGCAACGGCGAAGAACGAGGCACACATCAATGTGGTGGCGGTATTCGCCCTCGTGCTCGGCTGTCTGGTCAGCCCGCTCGCCGCGGTCTTCGGACACATCGCCCTCTCACAGATCAGTCACAGCGGCGAACGCGGCACCACAATCGCCTGGGTGGCCGTCGTGCTCGGCTATCTATCCCTCGCCGCGCTGCTCGTGCTCGGGATCAGTTACCTCGTGTTGAACGCCTGAACCGCCTCATGGCCTCCGCACCCGAGCCCCTTATGTGCCCCCCGCATCCACCGCAATCACCGCAATCACCGCAATCGCCGCGCCGGCCGCTGCGCTGGGGCACGCCAAGGATCCGCACCGTGTGGGGCAGCATCTTGATCGTCAGCGGCGCGGTGGGAATCGCTGGCGCGACCACGACCGTGCTTTGGCAACTGTTCCTTTTCGGAACGATCGCGCACGTGGCCGGTTGGTGCCTGATGCCCGCCGCCGGTTGGCGGCGCGCGGTCGCGATCGCGCTCTCCACCCCCGCCGCTTTGTTGCTGCTCACCGGCCCGCGCTTTATCGGGGTGCTGGTGCTGCCATACATCGCGTGGCTTCTCGTACGGGACCGCCCGCCGCGAAGCTATCCCACCGTCGCATTCGTACTCGCCGGCGCTGTCATCCTGCCGCGCATCTACGCCGACTACGCCGGGATGCTGCCCGCTCTCGGCATCGAACTGGCCATTGTCGCGGCCTCGGCATGGGTCGCCGCCGCGGTGGCTGTTCCGCGGATCTCCCGGCATCTTCCCCACGATTCTGCCTAAACTGGGTCGAACCAGATCATCGGAGCCCACATGCCGAACCCAGTTTTCTCGAACTCCCCGGTCTTTTCGCCGAAGGCCGCCCAGCGCCAGGCCGCGAAGAATGCGGCCGCTGGCGTCGCCGCAGTACCGGTACCCTCCGCCGCGCAGCTGAACGAGCACTTCGCGCTCCCGGATGCCACCGCTTCCCAGATGGACCGCATGTCCTACGAGGACACGATCGTCAAAACGCTCGTGAGCTTCCTGGTACTGGTGACTGGAGCGGCAGTCGGCTGGTTCGTCCCGATCCTGTTGCTGCCCGCGCTCGCCGTCGGCCTCGTGCTGGGCCTGGTCAACTCATTCAAGCGCGAACCGGTGCCGCCACTCATCCTGCTCTATTGCCTCGCAGAGGGTGTCCTCGTCGGCGCTGTTTCAGCCTGGTACAACCATCAGTTCTCCTCGGGGATCGTGCCGGTTGCCGTCTTCGGCACGCTCGGCGTGGTCGCCGTCACGCTTGCCCTGTTCGCGAGCGGCAAGGTGCGCGCATCGAAGCGCGCGACCAAGATTTTCCTGGTCGCGATCCTCGGCTATCTCGCATACTCGCTCGTCAACGTCGGCCTGATGGCCTTCGGCGTCGTGAACTCGATGCACGGACTCGGCGACGTGAAGATCCCGGGAACGAACATTCCGCTTGGCGTACCACTCGGCGTCCTGGTGGTGCTGCTCGCGGCGTACTCGCTCGTGGTCGATTTCGACTTCGTGCAGCGCGGCGTGCAGACCGGTCAGCCCCGCCGCTATGGCTGGACCGCCGCCTTCGGCATCGTCGTCACGGTCGTCTGGCTTTACTTCGAGATCCTGCGATTGCTGTCGTACTTCATGCCGCGCAGCTGACTCAACTCCGCGGATGACCAAGCGACTCGGGTCTGCACTACTCCCACTCGATCGTGCCCGGCGGTTTCGACGTCACGTCGAGCACGACCCGGTTCACGCCAGCCACCTCGTTGGTGATCCGCGTCGAGATGCGAGCGAGCACGTCGTAAGGCAGGCGCGTCCAGTCGGCGGTCATCGCATCCTCGGAGGACACCGGCCGGAGCACGATCGGGTGCCCGTAGCTGCGTCCGTCACCCTGAACGCCCACCGAGCGCACCTCCGCGAGTAGCACAACCGGGCACTGCCAGATTTCGCTGTCGAGGCCAGCAGCGGTCAGTTCGAAGCGGGTGATGGCATCCGCCTTGCGCAGCAGTTCGAGACGCTCGAAGGTGACTTCACCCACGATCCGGATGCCGAGTCCCGGCCCGGGGAACGGCTGGCGTCCCACGATGACCTCGGGCAGCCCGAGCTCGCGTCCGATGGCGCGCACCTCGTCCTTGAACAGGGTGCGCAGCGGCTCGACGAGCTCGAACTGAAGGTCTTCCGGGAGGCCACCAACGTTGTGGTGGCTCTTGATGTTCGCGGTGCCGGTGCCGCCACCGGACTCGACCACATCCGGATAAAGCGTGCCCTGCACCAGAAACGCGATCGGGTCGCCGTCGGCTGCCGACTCGGAAACGAGCTCCGCCTGCGCCTGCTCGAAGGTGCGGATAAACTCGCGACCGATGATTTTGCGCTTCGTCTCGGGGTCGGTGACCCCGGCGAGTGCCGTGAGGAACTGCTCGGCCGCGTCGATCGTGACGAGCCGGATCCCGGTAGCCGCGACGTAGTCCCGCTCGACCTGCACGCGCTCGTCGGCGCGCAACAGCCCGTGGTCCACGAACACGCAGACCAGTTGGTCGCCGACCGCCTTGTGCACCAGCGCCGCCGCCACGGCCGAGTCGACTCCGCCCGAGAGCCCGCAGATCAC
>JAYWDH010000155.1:0-4371 GCA_043779945.1 Microbacteriaceae bacterium | reverse complement strand
TGACCGAGCAGGATCGCGATGGCGGCGCCCGTCGGCGGCGTCGTGGCGGCCCGAGTGGCCGTGAAGGTCGGGACGCGCCACAGCGTCCCCGCCGAGGTCGTTTCGCCGACGCGGGTGAGAGTGGGCGTGCCGTCGAGCGCCTCGGCAACGCGCTGGCGGACGCCGGTGGCAGTGGTCGTGGTAACGGTGGCCGGGTCGGGCAGCACGATGAACTCGATCTGGAACTTCTCGAGGCTCTTGGTCGCGTGGAAACCACTGCGGGACGCCAGACTGCCCGCCAGGGTGGCGAGCTCGCTGGTCGTGGCATCCGTCGAGCGTCGCGTGCTCCAGAGCGTCGACTGGCCGTCGAGAGTGGTCCCGGAACCCCTCTGGACGACCGCGCCCAGCGAACCGTCGGGCTGCGGGGTGAGCACCAGAGTACCGATGCCCGGATGCGCGGCGGCCTCCGCGGTGACAAGCGCGGGGAGCAGCTGGCCATCACTCTTCGCCACCGCTGCGCTGCCGACCACTGGCGCGATCAGCAGCGGCACCACGGCGGCGATCGCGGTCAGAATGACGGCGATTCCGACGATGATGCGGGCCGAGGCGACGGAGTCCAAGGCCACAATGGCCGCGCCCAGCAGTCCGAGCCAATAGAGACTCAATCCGCTGCCCGCCCAGGGGGTGACGACCTCGCCGACCGCGGCGGCGATCCCGAGGTGGGTTGAGGCGACGGCGGTCAGCAGTCCCAGCGAGGCGACGATCAGTGACGGGATGGCGCGGCGCGAGCCCGGCAGGAAACCCGCGAGCAGCGCGACCACGGCCAGCGGCGCCAGCAGGACCGCCGGAGCAAGCGACCCGAGCCCGGCGGGAAGTCCGATGGCCGTTGCCAGTACCGTCCAACTGTCACTCGACGTCGTCGGCTGGCCGAGCAGCAGGTGCCAGCCGGATGCCGCGGGGTCGACCGCGGTCGCTCCCGGGTCGGCAAGCAACGCGAGCGGATTGCCGCGCACGAGCTGGACGACCGCGAGGGGGGCGAACAGCGCCGCAGCCGGGATCACGATTCCGATCACGCGAACGAGCCCACGCGGGCGAGCAAAAGCCCACGCGATCACCATGAGCACGAGAGCCGGGGCCAGCACCGGCGAGCAGGCGACCACCGCGGCGAACAGCAGGGCGGCGGCGGCGGACGCGCTCCAGGAACGGGAGGCCTCGAGCCCGGCGAGCACGAGCCAGGGCAGCAGCAGGTGCACGAGCACGGCGGTAGGTCGCCCCGCGTTGAGTGCGGCAAGCAGCGGCGGGGCCAGCATCCAAAGGATTGCCGCGAAGACAGCGGGCGAGCGCCGCTCAGTGAACCGCGTCGCGCACCACCAGGCGGCGAGCGCAGCGAAGGGCAGCGCCGTCAGCCAGAGCAGGACGAGCGACAGGGAGGGGTCCCATGGGGTCAGCGAGCCGAGCAGGGCGAGAACGGCCGAGAACGGATCAGGAGGGCCGAAAAGACCGACGCCGACGCCGCGGACACCCGCCAGCATCCGGGACCAGAGGATGCCGACTTCGCCGTCGAGCGGAAGCAGTGCGCCCCCCGTGAGTGCGGAAGCACCCAGCAGGCGCCAGAACAGTCCGACGCCGATCAACGCCCCGACGAGCACTACGGCCGCTCCGCCACCACCGAAGAAGGGCGCGCGCACCAGGTCGGCCTCGGCGCGCTCGCTCGCGGCTCGGTCTCGTGCGGCGGCGCGAAGCTCGCGCACCTCGTCAGCTGGAATGCGCAGGGGCGCGATCGCCGACCAGCCAAGCGTGCGGGTTCCCCTGATGCGAGTTCTCGCCTGGCCGATGCTGCCATCGAACGCGACCCGGAACGCCGCGGCAAACTCACCGCCGATCGCCCCCGGACGCTTCCCTAAAAGATGCCCGATCGACCGCAGCAAAGCCAGCGGCACGAGCACCACCCAGTGGATCGGCAGCGCTGCGCCCGGCGCGTAGACCATCCTGCGGTGCAACTGCGCGGTGCGCGCGACGCGGATGCGACCCCGCCCCGACAGCTGCCACCGCCGTCCGAGGTCCTCGGGCCGGATCCCGCGGCTGACTCGAGCGTCGGCCACGCGGATCACGCGGAAGCCCGCCAACCGCGCCCGGATCGAGAGGTCGAGTCCGGCATCCACCCCAGGCAGTCCCGGGTCGAAGCCGCCGAGGCGCTCCCACAGCTCGCGGCGCACCAGCATCCCGGAGCCGGTGACGCCGAGCACGTCACCGTCGAGGTCGTGCTGAGCCTGGTCGAGTTCTCCCGCGACGAGTCGCACCGTCGCGCCGAAGGTCGACAGGCTCTCGCCGTAGGAGTGGATCAACGCTCGATCGTCGAGATCGACCACCTTCGGGCCAGCGATCGCCACCGAGGGCGCGATCTCGACGGCGGCGAGCAGGCGCTCGAGCGCCTCCGGCTCGGGGGCGGTATCTGCACTGAGTATCCACAGCCAGTCGTCAGTCGACTCGGCGGGTGCGGCCTGGTGCAGTCCGAAGCTGACAGCCATCCCGAGCGGCACGTTCGGGCCGAGTACGTACTGCGTCGGCGAGGCCGTCGCGAGCTTCTCAGCGCTGTGGTCTGTCGATGAGCAGTCGACGAAGACCTGTGCGTCGGGGCGTCGCGTCTGCGACTCGAGGGCCCGGAGGGTGCGATCGAGCCAGGGTTCCCCGTTGCGCACGACGAGGATCGCGGTCACTCTCGGCTGCATCGCTTCGAGGCTAGGCGCGGCTCCGGTACAGACGCGCAGGGACACGCCTCACTGAGAAACTCACAGAGCTGCGACGACGCCCGCGCCGACTAGGGGGTGCGAGGACGATGCCCGCGCCGGCTCAGGCTATGCGAGTGCGACGCAACCGGCGACGCTCGCGCTCGGACAGTCCGCCCCAAATACCGAAACGCTCGTCATTCTGCAGCGCGTACTCGAGGCACTGGGCCTTTACCTCGCAGCTGGTGCAGATCTTCTTCGCGTCACGCGTCGATCCGCCCTTCTCCGGGAAGAAGGCCTCCGGGTCTGTCTGCGCGCACAGCGAGTCGGACTGCCAGGCGAGAGTGTTGTCGAGGCTCTCGGTGTTTGCGGAACGAAGTCCCGGGACGCCGAGGCGAACCGGGTCGACGAACCAGTCGCCAGGAACCGACGGGCGGTACTCATTCCGCGTCATGGTCCAACTCTCCCTATCGCACCTTTATGGCTTCATCCCCCGATGAAACGCCGTGCTCGGGTAATTACACCGTTGTAGTTAGCCCCGCGTCAAGTCGAGAGTGATAAATTTTTGCGTCGGGTGTTGCGCGGATTTCTAGGCCGCGTTTTTCCGGGCCTTCCAGGCGCTGTCGACCATCTCGTCCAGGGTGTGGCGCATCGCCCAATCGAGGTCCCGAGCAGCCGATTCGCCGCTCGCGACGATGCGCGGCGGGTCACCCGCACGACGGGGTGCGATGGTCGGCGTGAAGTCGATTCTGGTAATCCGGGCAATGGCCGACATGATCTGGGCGACCGAGACCCCCTCGCCGCTGCCCAGGTTGTACGCGGCGTCGACCGGCTCGCCGGCATCCAGTCGTCGCGCGGCCGCGACGTGCGCGAGCGCGAGATCGGCGACATGGATGTAGTCGCGCACGTTGGTTCCGTCGGGCGTCGGGTAGTCGTCACCGTTGATCTGCGGGTTACGTCCCGCGACGAGCGCGTCGAAGACCAGGGGGAACAGGTTGTGCGGGCTGGTGTCGTGCACAGCAGGGTCGCCGGACCCGACGACGTTGAAGTAGCGCAGCGAGGTGTGGCGCAGTCCGACGGCCACGCCCTGATCGCGCAACAACCACTCCCCGATCAGCTTGGACTCGCCATACGGCGACTGCGGGTTCTTCGGGGTGTCCTCGGTGACCAACTCGACGTCGGGAGTCCCGAAGACCGCAGCGCTCGACGAGAACACCATCCGGTCGACGCCGACTTCCTGCATGGCGGCGAGCAGCACCGCGGTGCCTGTCACGTTCTGCTCGTAGGTGTGCAGCGGGCGCTGCACCGAAACTCCGGCGTATTTGAACCCGGCAACGTGGATGACCCCGGTCACCTCGTGATCCTCGAGAGCGCGCATCACGAGGCCGCCGTCCAGGATGCTGCCCCGCACGAACGGGACCCCATCGGGCACGAACTCCCGATGCCCGCTCGAGAGATCGTCGAGCACGACGGCCCGGAGCCCGGAGTCGAGCAGGGCCCGCACCACGTGCGCACCGATATAGCCGGCTCCGCCGGTCACCAACCAGGTCATGCGTCGAGGCTATCGGGCGCCAGCCCTGCGCCATTCCCGCAGGAGTTTGCAGCCGTAACGGCCGGACCCGACCTGACTGCGATCCCCGCTCAACAACTCTGGGGCGCGGGACGC
>JAYWDH010000154.1:0-28830 GCA_043779945.1 Microbacteriaceae bacterium | reverse complement strand
TGTCGGTGATCCCGAGGTAGTCGTTGATGCGCGCGCCCGCGGCGAGCTGCACCGAGTTGGCGGGGACTGACGGCAGATCCACCGGGGTGAACCGCACGAGGCGCCCGCGCGAGGTGATCGCGCCCAGCTCACCGCGGGTTGTCGACAGCACGGTCGACAGGATCGCGTCGTGCTTGTTTCGCCGCGCGGCGGCGACGGGCGGCTCGACGCCTTCGGGCAGGTCGACGCGCACCGCTCGGCCCGTCGTCGAGAGAACGACCATCGTCGGCAGGTCCGCGATCTCGAGGGCGGGTCCGCCGGATGCCGCGGCGCGCCGTTGAGCGGGCGTGACGGCCGCGCCTCCTGGCGCCTCGGTGAGCAGTGTGCGACGTGGTGTGCCGAACCGCTCGGCCACCGCATCCAGCTCGGAGGCGACCAGGGCACGGAGCGCGGTCGGTGAGGCCAAAAGCGTCTCGAGCTCTGCGATCTCGGCACGCAGCCGATCGCGCTCGGTCTCGAGCTCGATGCGGCTGACGCGGGTCAGGCGGCGCAACTGCAGCTCGAGGATGTAGTCGGCCTGGAGGGTGCTCAGGTCGAAGACGTCCATGAGACGCGTGCGCGCCTGCGCGGTGTCGTCACTCGTGCGCACTACCTGGATGACCTCGTCGATATCGAGGATCGCGACGAGCAGACCCTCGACCAGGTGCAGTCGCTCCTGCCGCCGAAGCAGCCGGTATCGAGAACGCCGGGTGACCACCGAGACGCGGTGATCGAGATAGACCCGCAGCAGCTCTCGCAGCCCGAGTGTCTGCGGCTTGCCTTCGACCAGCGCGACATTGTTGATCGAGAAGCTGTCCTCGAGCGGGGTGAGTCGGTAGAGCTGCTCGAGTACGCCCTCCGGGCTGAAGCCGGTCTTGATCCCGATCACGAGGCGCATGCCGTTCTTGCGGTCAGTGAGGTCGGTGACGTCGGCGATACCGGTGATCTTCTTGGCGTTGACACCGTCCTTGATTTTGTCGATCACTTTCTCAGGGCCGACGAGATAGGGCAACTCGGTGACGACAAGCCCCGTTCGACGGGCCGAAAGTTGCTCGACCGTCACCTTTGCCCGGGTCTTGAAAGAGCCGCGGCCCGTCGCATAGGCGTCCTTGATCCCGTCAAGTCCGACGATCGTGCCCCCGGTGGGGAGGTCGGGACCTGGGACGTACGCCATGAGCTCGTCGAGCGTGGCACTCGGATTCTCGAGCAGGTGCCGCGCGGCAGCGGCGACCTCGATCAGGTTGTGCGGAGCCATATTGGTGGCCATACCGACCGCAATTCCGCTCGATCCGTTGACCAGCAGGTTGGGGAACGCGGCAGGAAGCACCTCGGGTTGGGTGAGCTGATTGTCGTAGTTGGGGACGAAGTCGACGACATCCTCGTCGAGGTCGTCCGTCATCGCGACGGCGGCGGCCTGCATGCGGGCTTCTGTGTAGCGCGCGGCAGCGGGGCCGTCGTCGAGCGAGCCGAAGTTGCCGTGGCCGTCAACGAGCGGCACGCGCATCGTGAAGTCCTGGGCAAGTCGCACCAGCGCGTCATAGATCGCGGTGTCACCGTGCGGGTGGAGCCGGCCCATCACATCGCCGACGACACGCGCCGACTTGATGTGGCCGCGATCCGGGCGAAGGCCCATCTCGCTCATCTGGAATAAGATGCGGCGCTGCACCGGCTTCAGCCCGTCGCGCGCGTCGGGCAGCGCGCGCGAGTAGATCACCGAGTACGCGTATTCGAGGAAAGAACCCTGCATCTCTGCGGAGACGTCGATGTCCTCGATACGCTCGCCCGATGCTGCCGGCGCTGAGGGGATTTCGGGAGGAGTCATAAGATCGGTGCCATGTTACCGGCGGCGAAATCCCACCGGTTCAGCCTGGCCGACGTGCTGCCGAACTGCCTCGAGGCGCTGCACTCACGTCGCGGAGCGCTGGGCCTTGCTCCGGTGGCCCACGCCATCGTCCTGCTAGTGGACGGGCTCGGGACGACTGCTCTCACGTCGCGTGCCGGACACGCTCGCACCCTCGCCTCGCGCCTCGAGATCGACGGTCCGATCTCCTCGGTATTCCCGACGACAACGGCCGCGGCGTTGGCGTCACTGACCACCGGCACCCTGGCTGGTGAGCATGGACTGGTCGGCTACACCGTGTTCGACCCGGCCAACGACCGGGTGGTGAATCAGCTGACCGGCTGGGACGCGGCGATGACCTCCGACTGGCAACGGAGGCCCACACTGTTCGAGACGGCGGATGCCGCGGGCCTCGGTGCGATCGCGATCGGCCCCGCCCGCTACGGCGACTCAGGTTTCACGCGGGCAGTGTTGCGTGGAGCGGACTATCGCGCGGGAGCCACGATCGCGGACCGCCTCACGCGGGCCCAGGAGGCCCTCTCCGGGCCGCCAGCGCTGATCTACGTCTACGTGTCCGAACTCGACTCCGCCGCGCACGCACACGGGCTCGAGTCCCCGAACTGGATTTCGGTGCTGGAAGAGCTCGACGCGGCGGTCGGCCGCTTCATCCCGCACCTCGGCCCCGCCAACGGGCTGCTCGTTACGGCCGACCACGGGGTGATCGATGTGCCACACGAGGCCCAGCGGATCGTACCGCCCGAACTGCTGGAGGGCGTGCGGCACGTCGCGGGTGAACCACGCTGCCTGCAGCTTCATCTCGAGCCGGGGGAGTCACCGGATGCCCACGCCGAGCGTTGGCGCAGGCATGAGAGCTCTCGCGCCTGGGTTGCAACCCGCAGCGAGGCCATCGCGGCGGGCTGGTTCGGCGAAGTAGCTTCCGAAGTGCTCCCGCGGATCGGCGATGTGCTCGTGGCAGCCCGCAAGCGGATCGCCTATTACGTCGACCCCGACGGCACCGGCCGCAAGATGATCGGCCAGCACGGCTCGCTCTCGCCCGATGAACTCACGATCCCGTTACTTCGCTTCGGAGCCTGGGCGTAACTGCTATAAATCGTCGTCAGCGCGCGCCCCGAACACGATCTCGTCCCAGCTCGGCATCGACGCGCGACCCTTTCGCTTGCCGAGCGGCCCGGTCTCGCGGGTGGCGCCGGCGGATGGCGTGCCGTTCGACAAGATCGGGCTGCCATTCGGCGTGTCGAAAGGAATGTCGATCAGACGTACCGAGCCCGTTGAGGGATGCGCGGCCATCGATTCCTCGTGGTCGAGATCCATCGGGTCCCGCTCGCCCCGACGGCGACGCAGGGCCTCGAGGAGGTCGGCGGTCTGATGGTGGCCGGGGGGAGTGTCAGCCACCTCATCGGAGCCGTCGATCTCGACGATCGCAATCATCGAGACAGACTCGACTGTCGGCATTCCACCCGCCGTGCTTACGGTCACTTCGAAAGCACCGCTGTCGAAGCGACCGGTGTCGCCCGACTGCTCGTCGAGCGGGACCGCTCGAAGCCGAGGAAGCAGGCTCGCCGGCATCTCCCCTTGCTGTGACAGCGAAACAGCCTCGGGGTTCAGCGCGGCGAGAGCGCTCTTCTTCGGCTCGAACGACCAGCGCGCGTCGCGTTCGACGGTCTCGTTGACGAAGGTCAGCTTGACGATCCATCCGCCGCCCTGTTCCTTCCAGCTGGCCCACCGTTCGCTGATCGCGCCCATCTCGGCCAGTCGACTGCGAATCACAGAGCCGAAAGTGGTCCCACCCAGCATTGGGTCGGTCTCGATCGCGGTGTGCACCGCGACGTTGAGAGCGGATTCGATCACGTAATCGCGTTCGGCGAGCACCGGACCCTCGAATCGCTGGATGTAATCCAGCGACGCACCGGTGACCGCGGCCACGTCCTCAGCTGACATACCAGAGCGAATATGCGCCTGGATATCGCGGGGTGCCAGCTTCGGAGGTGCACCCGGAGCGGGCGCAGTCTGCCTCAGCCGAGACTTCAAGACATCGTCGATAGGGAGACGGAACCTCGTCCCCTCGTCGGAGGCGACGAGGAGGGCCCCGTCCTCTACTCCGATGACCTTGAGCTCTTCCATGCTGAACGACCTCCAGCCGTTACGAATCTCGCACAGGATGACACGCCGAAAGAGAAAACCCGGGAATAACGCGGGCGCGCCGTCAGTTGATGGGCAAGCGGCGAAGAGATTATTCTCACCGGTTTGCTTATCCAGGTTCGATGTTGCAGACTGTCGCCGCCGATCGAGACACGTACGGCACTTGAGAGATGGATGGGAATGGCAACCGACTACGACGCGCCGAGGAAGACGGACGAGGACACTGACTCGATCCAGGCCCTTCAGGAGCGGGTTCCGGACAAAATGTCGGGTGTCGTTGACGTGGATGACGCGGACAACCCCGGCTTCGAACTCGGAGGCTCCGATCTGTCCGATCTCGATCTCGATGTCGTGGTGCTTCCGCCCCAAGCTGACGAGTTCACCTGCGTGAATTGTTTCCTGGTGAAGCTGCAGTCGCAGTTGGACCACGACACGAAACTCGGGCCGGTCTGCTCCGAGTGCGCCGCCTGACTCTCAGATCTTTCCTGAACTGAGCGCCGCCGCGAGTCGCTTCGGCCGGCGCGTCGAGATCAGCCAGTACGGTGTCGGGTCGTCAGGGTCGTTCAATTGCACGCGGACAACTCCCGGGATCCAACCGCGCAGCAGCAGCCAAGCTCGCGCGTCTAGGCCCGTCCCGCGTTCCGCTGTGGCATCGGGTCCCTCGAACGGTTCTGCCTTTTCAACGGCTGTGCGGGGCAGATGTGCGCGTCCGGCGGAGAAGGTGTCGTCGGTGACGACAACAGTGGGCGTCGTCAGAATCAGGGTGATGACAATCGCGCCGTAGAGCACGATCGCGCAGACGATGCCCGCGAGCATCGAGATCGGCAGGAACACCAGCAGGCTGGCCGGAATCGCTAGAGCGGTCGAGATGAACACCCATGGACTAGGCCAGAGGCGCTCCCGATAGATCGGCATGGTCCTATTCGACCATGGGCTAGCCTCGGGTCGTGACCGAGTTCGTCGAGGTGTTGCTGCACGGGGCCGACGCTCCGCAGTACGCGCATGCGGGCGATGCGGGTGCGGATCTGCTGTCGACGGATGAGGTGGTGATCTCCCCGGGCGCGCGCGTCATTGTGGGCACCGGTGTCTCGATCGCCCTCCCGGACGGCTTCGTCGCGTTCGTTGTCCCGCGCAGCGGACTCGCCGCGAAGCACGGCGTCACGCTCGTGAACACGCCGGGAACGATCGACGCGGGCTACCGCGGCGAGATCCGCGTGATCATGCTCAACACGGATGCGTCTGAGGCCTACACCGTACGAGCGGGCGACCGGATCGCGCAGCTCGTGGTGATGGCGGTGGCGAAAGCGCGCTTCATCCCCGTCGACCGGCTTCCGGGCACTGAGCGAGGTGGCGGCGCTTTCGGATCGACCGGCTACGGCACCACGCAGCCGAGCTCGGCATTTCAGTCAGGAGCCTCCGCGTGAGCGACAATCCGTCCGACCCTCTCGTCCCTGATGAGCACCCGAAGTCGGCTCCGATCGACCGGGACACGAACGGACCGCTCGACGAGTCCGAGGCGAACCACGTACGACCCTATGTTGACCTCGGTGGGGTCAAAGTGTTGCCGCGGCCTGAACTTGCGCTGCGGCTCGAGGTCGAAGAGGGGGGGACCCGCATCGTGGCCGTCGCCCTCGACTACGCAGGGTCGACGCTGCAGGTGCAGCCATTTGCGGCGCCACGCAACAGCGGCCTCTGGCACGAGATCCGCGATCAGATCGTGGAGCAGATTTCTCGTCAGGGCGGAACGACCTCCACCACGCTCGGGCCGTTCGGTCCGGAGATCCGCGCCGAGATCCCGTCGCTTGGCGGGGAGAGCAGCCGGATCGCGCGCTTCGTCGGCGTCGATGGCCCTCGGTGGTTCCTGCGCGGCGTGATCAGCGGGCAGGCGCTCGTCGACCCCGAGGCGGCCTCCCGCGTGGAGGAACTGTTCCGCAGCATCGTCGTGGTGCGCGGTACGACCCCGATGCCGCCACGCGATCTGATTACACTCCAGGTGCCGCCGTCGATGGCCGGCGGCACCCCGCAGAGCGTCTGATGCCCGAGTTCGGCGAATCAGGTCCGCGCGAGCCGGAGCAGCAGGAGGCCGGTTTCCGCGAGCAGTTGGGGCAGGCCGTGCGCCGCAGCGGGCTCGGCCGCATTGCCCCGGATCAGACCCCGTCGGCAGCGACGCTGCTGGTCGCCATGGGCGGTGCGCGCGGGATCGTCGAATCGATCCTGCCTGGCTTGCTCTTCTTGATCACCTTCACGATCACGCACAACATCGGCTGGTCGGTTGCCGCGCCGGTCGCGATTGCCGTTGTCTTCATCGTGATCCGCCTGCTGCGCCGTGAGCCGGTCACCTCGGCGATCGCCGGTGCGCTGGGCATCGCGATCTCCGCCGTCATTGCCCTCGTGACCGGGCGGCCCGAGAACAACTTCGTTCCCGGCTTCTTCATCAATGGCGGGATCCTGCTTGCGATGCTGATCAGCGTCCTCGCCCGACGACCCCTGCTCGGCCTGCTTGCCTCTTTGTTGCTCGGCGACCCGGACTGGCGCGCGGACCGCGCCCAAGTGCGGGTCGCCTCGATTGCGACCTGGTTATGGGTCGGCTTGGCGGTCATCCGACTCGGCGTGGAATTGCCGCTCTACCTCCTCCACGACACCTCGGCGCTTGCCGCCGCGAGACTGATTACTGGCGTTCCGCTGTATGCAGTCATCCTCTGGCTGACCTGGCTGGTCATGCGCACCGCATGGACCGCGCCGGTGCGGGTTGAGGACGAGCCAGGCGCTTAGCCTTCGCCATGCTGCACGCTGCACCCTGTGGTGTAAAGTATCTCGATGTCGAGATAAATCGATCAGCAGGCACCGAGTGTGGTGTGGTGACCCGGGCGTAGGGTTGCCTTGCGAGAAGATGCCAGGCTGCGACGAGCAGGATGGTCGAAGACGAGCAAGGGAGACGCCATGTCGGCTGTTGACAGTTTCGGTTCGAAGAGCACCCTCACGGTGGGCGGGACGGACTACGAAGTCTTCCGCGTTGACACCGTTCCGGGCTACGAGAAGCTCCCATTCAGCCTCAAGGTACTGCTCGAGAACCTGCTCCGCACCGAAGACGGCGCCAATGTCACGAAGGCGCAGATCGAGGCGCTCGGATCGTGGGTTCCCACGGCCGATCCCGCCACCGAAATCCAGTTCACGCCGGCACGGGTCGTCATGCAGGACTTCACCGGCGTGCCCTGCATCGTCGACCTGGCCACGATGCGCGAGGCGGTCGGTGCCCTCGGCGGCGACCCGAACAAGATCAACCCGCTCGCTCCGGCCGAACTGGTCATCGACCACTCGGTGATCGCCGACCTCTTCGGCACCGAGAACGCCCTCGAGCGCAACGTCGAGATCGAGTACGAGCGCAACAGCGAGCGCTACCAGTTCCTGCGCTGGGGTCAGACCGCTTTCAACGACTTCAAGGTCGTCCCGCCGGGAACCGGTATCGTCCACCAGGTCAACATCGAGTACTTGGCCCGTGTCACCTTCACCCGCACCGTCGGCGGCGTGCTGCGTGCGTACCCGGACACCCTGGTCGGCACCGATTCGCACACCACGATGGTCAATGGCCTGGGCGTGCTCGGCTGGGGTGTCGGCGGCATCGAGGCAGAGGCGGCCATGCTGGGTCAGCCCGTTTCCATGCTCATCCCCAAGGTCGTCGGCTTCAAGCTCAGTGGTTCGATCCCGACCGCCGTCACCGCCACCGACGTCGTGCTCACCATCACCCAGATGCTTCGCAAGCACGGCGTGGTCGGTAAGTTCGTGGAGTTCTACGGAGCCGGGGTCGCTGCGGTGCCGCTCGCGAACCGCGCCACCATCGGCAACATGAGCCCCGAGTTCGGCTCGACGGCCGCCATGTTCCCGATCGATGACGTGACACTTGATTACTTGCGCATGACGGGCCGCGAGCAGGAACAGATCGCACTCGTCGAGGCGTACTCCAAGCTGCAGAAGCTGTGGCATGACCCCGAGTTGGAGCCGACCTTCAGCGAGTACCTGGAGCTCGACCTGTCCACGGTCGTCCCATCGATCGCCGGTCCGAAGCGTCCGCAGGATCGTGTCGAGCTCACCAACGCGAAGAAGCAGTTCGAGACCGACCTCGTCGACTACGCCGATTCGGACTTTTCTTTCGTGGATCTCGCGATCGAGGGCACCTTCCCGGCCTCCGATCCGCTCGGCTTCACCGCGCAGGACGAGGACACGGCCCACGGGCTCCATCACGTGCAGGTGTCTGCGGCGCCGCAAAGTGTCTCAAAGCCCGTCCACGTCAACCTGGCCGACGGCACCGAGTACACCCTGAACCACGGGGCAGTCGCCGTCGCGGCGATCACGTCGTGCACCAACACCTCGAACCCGAGCGTGATGTTGGCTGCTGGCCTGCTGGCCCGGAATGCGAACCGCAAAGGCCTCAAATCCAAGCCTTGGGTCAAGACCACGCTGGCCCCGGGATCCAAGGTCGTCACCGATTACTATGACAAGTCCGGCCTAACCGCTGAACTCGAGGCTCTCGGCTTCTACACGGTCGGTTACGGCTGCACGGTCTGCATCGGCAACACCGGCCCGCTGATCAACGAGGTCTCAGCCGCGATCAACGACAACGATCTGGCGGTCACTGCTGTGCTCTCGGGCAACCGCAACTTCGAGGGTCGGATCAGCCCCGACGTCAAGATGAACTATCTGGCGAGCCCGCCGCTTGTCATCGCATACGCGCTGGCCGGATCGATGAACTTCGACTTCGAGACGGATTCGCTCGGCACGGACACCGAGGGCAACGAGGTCTACCTCAAGGACATCTGGCCGGATGCCGATGAGGTGCAGAAGACCATCGACGAGTCGATCACGACCGAGATGTTCACCAAAGAGTACGGCGCTGTCTTCGACGGTGATGAGCGCTGGCGTTCGCTACCGACGCCCGACAGCGAGGTCTTCGAGTGGGACGCGAACTCGACCTACGTGCGTAAGCCTCCGTACTTCGACGGGATGACGCTCGAGACCAGCCCAGTCGTCGACATCACCGATGCTCGCGTCCTGGCCAAGCTCGGCGACTCGGTCACCACAGACCACATCAGTCCGGCCGGCAACATCAAGGCGGACAGCCCGGCAGGCAAGTACCTGCAAGAGTGCGGTGTCGACCGGAAGGACTTCAATTCCTACGGATCGCGCCGCGGCAATCACGAGGTGATGATCCGCGGGACCTTCGCGAACATCCGGCTGAAGAACCAGCTCTTGGACGGGGTCGAGGGTGGCTTCACCCGCGACTTCACGGTCGCCGACGGGCCGCAGGCTTTCATCTACGACGCGAGCGTCAACTACCAAGCAGCAGGCACCACGCTCGTGATCTTGGCGGGCAAGGAATACGGCTCCGGCTCGAGCCGCGACTGGGCAGCCAAGGGCACAAACCTGCTGGGCGTCAAGGCGGTCATCGCGGAGAGCTTCGAACGCATCCACCGCTCGAACCTGATCGGCATGGGTGTCATCCCGCTGCAGTTCCCAGCGGGGCAGACGGCCGACAGCCTTGGGCTCGATGGCACGGAGGTCGTCTCGATCTCGGGCATCACCGAGCTCAATGACGGATCAACTCCCAACACCGTGCACGTAACGGCGACGGCGAGCGACAACTCGGCATCGGGTAAGCCTCCGGTCGAGTTCGACGCCGTGGTGCGGATCGACACGCCCGCTGAGGCCGACTACTATCGCAACGGCGGCATCCTTCAGTACGTGCTGCGCTCCTTGGTCTGAGAGCGTCTGCTCACGTCACTCGTTTCTTACCTTCCGTGCAATCGGACTTCACCTCAGCTGTACCCAGCTTCGGATCTCGACGATTGCGGTGTCGGTCGAACTCGGCGAAACAGACGAGAGCAGCAGGTAACGCAGCCGGTGATGAGCGAGTTCCGCCCGGATGGCGGCGAGACCGTGGTCGAAGCCTGATCTGAGGACCCGCTGAACAATCGGACCAGGGAGTAGCGCGTGCCAGCTCCCCGCTGGCGTGAGACACGTCTGTTTCCCTCTCTCGGCTGCGAAGCTGGCCTCGAGTTTCTGAGGTTTTCTAAGAAACGCGGTGGCGTCTCAAAGAGTTCGTCCACCATTCGCTCTTAGACTCGATCGCATGGCACTGCTCGAGCGAATCAAAACCCCGAGGGACCTCGACGGGCTCAGCCGTGAGCAGCTCGCGCGGCTCGTCGAGGAAATCCGCACCTTCCTGATCACCGAGGTCTCGAAGACCGGCGGACACCTCGGCCCAAATCTCGGCGTCGTCGAGTTGACGGTGGCGATCCACCGGGTCTTCGACTCGCCGAACGACGCGATCGTCTTCGACACCGGGCACCAAAGCTACGTGCACAAGCTGCTCACGGGTCGGCAAGACTTCTCGCGCCTGCGGATGAAGGGCGGGCTCGCAGGCTACCCCCAGCGCTCCGAATCGGAGCACGACATCGTCGAGAGCTCGCATGCCTCCAGCTCGCTAAGTTGGGCGGACGGTATCTCGCGCGCCTTCACGATGACCGGCCAGAATGACCGTTACGTCGTTGCCGTCGTCGGTGACGGAGCCCTCACCGGCGGCATGACCTGGGAGGCGCTGAACAACATCAGCGACGACAACAACCGTCGGCTAGTCATCATCGTCAACGACAACGGACGATCCTATGCCCCGACCATCGGCGGCATGGCACGCTTCCTGAACACGGTGCGCACCCGCCGCGGCTACCGCGACCTCTACCGGTCGAGCGAACGGTTGTTCGCCCGCTTCGGGGCCCCCGGGCGCGCGATCTACCGCGGAACACGCGGAGCCATGCACGGCTTCCTCGCTCGCTTCAGCAACAACGAGGCCTTGTATTCCAACCTCGACATCAAGTACATCGGACCGATCCACGGCCATGATCTGTCGGCCCTCGAAGAAGCGCTGAAGCAGGCGAAGAACTACGAGGCCCCCGTCATCGTGCACGTGATCACCGAGAAGGGTCATGGCTTCGAGCCAGCGCTCGCCGATGCGGCAGACCAGTTTCATGCGGTGGGACACATCGACCCCGAGACCGGCGAGCCGATCGAGCGCGCGAGCAGGCCATCCTGGAACTCGGTGTTCGCCGACGAGATCGTCGAGCTCGCCGATCGTAATCCAAAGATCGTGGGCATCACGGCGGCGATGCTGCGCCCGACTGGCCTGCATCGGTTCGCTGAGAAGTACCCCAACCGAGTCTTCGACGTGGGGATCGCCGAGCAGCACGCCGTCACGAGCGCGGCGGGTCTCGCCTTCGGCGGACTTCACCCGGTGGTCGCCCTCTACGCGACGTTTGTGAATCGTGCGTTCGACCAGGTGCTGATGGATGTCGCGCTCCACAAGGCGGGCGTCACCTTCGTTCTCGACCGCGCCGGCGTGACAGGCCCCGACGGACCTAGTCACCATGGGATGTGGGATCTCGCGATCCTGCAGGCGGTGCCCGGCATCCGGATTGCGGCGCCGCGCGATGGGGAGCGCCTCCGCGAGGAACTGGCCGAAGCCGTAATGGTGGACGACGCCCCCACCGTGCTGCGATTCCCGAAAGGTAGCGTCGGCAACGAGTTCGAGGCCGAACGACGCACTGCCGACGGCGTAGACGTGCTGCGCGAGGCACCCCATCGCGATGTTCTGATTGTTGCGGTCGGCCCGATGGCAAAGCTCGCCCTTCAGGTCGCCGAGCGCCTTGCGGCACAAGGGATCGGGGCGACCGTGATTGATCCACGTTGGGTGATCCCGGTGTCCCCGAGCATCATCGAGCTCTCGAGGCAGCACCGACTGGTGGTCACGATCGAGGACGGAATTCGCGTCGGTGGTATCGGGACGCGCATCCGTCAAGAGCTTCGCGCGGCGGGGGTCGACACGGCCGTCGACGAGCTCGGTCTGCCCGACGAGTTCATTCCGCACGCTTCTCGCGACGAGATCCTTGCCGAAGTCGGACTCACCGACCAGCAGATTGCCCGGGACATCGTGTCGCAGGTGCTCGGTCAGCGCATCCCGGTGGCTCGGCCGCTTCCCGAGGATGCCGATGAGCGCGTCGAGCACGAGAAGTTCTAGTCGTGTGACTTCACGCACGCGTGAAGTCACAGAGGAAAGGCTCAGCACCACATGAAGCACACCACTCTCGGCTCCCTGAAGGTCTCCCGACTCGGACTCGGCACAATGGGCATGTCAGCGTTCTATACGGGTGCGGGCACCGATGACGCCGAGTCGATCCGCACGATCCGGCGTGCCCTTGAACTCGGCGTCACCTTCTTCGACACGGCCGAGATCTACGGCCCATACGTCAACGAGGAACTGCTCGCGAAGGCCCTGGGGGAGGACCGCGACTCGATCGTGATCGCTACCAAGGGCGGAAGCATCCAGCACCTTGGCGACGGCTCGTATGGCTACGACGGCCGCCCCGAGAACCTGCGGATCGCGTTGGAGGGCTCCCTGAAGCGCCTGGGCACCGATCACATCGATCTGTACTACCAGCACCGGATGGATCCGAACACCCCGATCGAAGACACGGCTGGCGCGTTCGCGCAGTTCATCGCCGAGGGCAAGATCCGCGGCTACGGTCTGTCGGAGGCGGCACCGGAGCGGATCCGTGCGGCGCACCGCGTGCATCCGATCACCGCGATCCAGACCGAGTACTCGCTGTGGAGTCGTGACCCGGAGGCCGAGCTGCTCCCGTTGCTGCGCGAACTCGGGGTTGGCTTCGTGCCGTACTCGCCACTCGGTCGTGGCTTCCTGACCGGCGCAATCCGCTCGCTCGACGCGCTCGACGCGAGCGACTTCCGCCGCAACAACCCTCGGTTCGAGGCGGGGAACCTCGCCGAGAATCTGAAGATCGTGGATGCCGTGCAAGCCGTCGCATCCGAACTCGGCGCCACGCCGGCGCAGGTCGCCCTCGCGTGGATCCTGGTTCAGGGGGAGGGGATCGCCCCGATCCCGGGCACCAAGCGCGTCAGCCGTCTCGAGGAGAACGTTGCGGCCGACGCCGTGGTGCTCTCGGCTGAGCAGCTCGCGACCCTGACCGCTCTGCCCGCCCCTAGTGGCGACCGCTACGCGGACATGTCGGCGGTCAATCGCTAGGCCTGAGGCGGCGCTCTGCCGGCTCCGATGTCGTTGGTCTGGTTCATGATGTGGGCAGCGTGAACCGGATCGACAATGCCACTCGTCAGTGCTGCAAGACCGACCAGAGGAACCCGTGACTCAGACCACCGCATCCCACTCCACCGCCTACGCGGAGGGCCGGCTCGACTCGCGCTCCCGGGTGGCGATCGTGCTTCTGCTCGCGGCGGTGTTCGTCGTCTTCTTGAACGAGACGTTCCTGAGCGTCGCGCTGCCTAGCATCCTGGTCGACCTGAGGATCACGCCGAGCCTCGGCCAGTGGCTCACCACCGGCTTCGCGCTCACGATGGCAGTCGTCATCCCGACCACCGGATGGTTTCTTCAGCGACTCAACACTCGCCCCGTCTTCATCACCGCGATGAGCCTGTTCTGCGTCGGCACGCTGATCGCGGCCACGGCCCCCGGATTCGAGCTGCTGCTGGTCGGCCGCATCGTTCAGGCATCCGGTACCGCGATCATGATGCCGCTCATGATGACGACGATCATGTCGCTGGTGCCGCCGCAGTCGCTCGGTCGGATGATGGGGCGCATCTCGATCGTGATGTCAATGGCGCCTGCCGTCGGGCCGACCATCTCCGGCTTCCTACTGCCGCTGGTCTCCTGGCGCGGCCTGTTCTGGGTCATGCTTCCAATTGCGGTGGCGATGCTGGTCCTGGGGGTGATCCGCGTCCCGAACGTCTCTGAGCCCCGGAAGGCACCGCTCGACGTACTGTCGGTGATTCTGTCGGCAATCGCCTTCAGCGGTCTGGTCTACGGACTCAGCAGCCTCGGCCAGGCGACAGAAGGCGACGCCTCGCTGCCCGCGTGGATCCCGCTCTTCGTGGGTGCGGTCTTCGTGCTCACCTTCGTGCTTCGCCAGCTCGCGTTGCAGAAGAGGGATGCCGCGCTTCTCGATCTTCGCACCTTCGGTTCGCGCACCTTCTCGATGTCCTTGCTGATGTTGGCGATCAGCATGGTGTCTCTGTTTGGCACGGTAATCGTCCTCCCGCTCTACATGCAGAACGTTCTCCACCAGAGCACAGTCGTGATCGGCCTCACCTTGCTCCCCGGCGGCCTGCTGATGGGCTCGATGGGCCCGCTGGTCGGGCGCCTCTATGACAGATACGGGCCGCGACCCTTGGTCATTCCGGGTGCGGCGCTCGTGAGTGCGGTGTTCTGGTCGCTCAGCTTCCTCGCCACGACCACCCCGGTGTATCTGCTTGTCATCGCCTACCTGGCGTTGAGTCTCGGTCTCGCATTTCTGTTCACGCCGCTCTTCACCTCGGCGCTCGGCGCGCTGCCGCCGCAGCTGTATTCGCACGGAAGCGCCACCGTAGCGACCATCCAGCAGGTGGCCGGGGCGGCGGGCACAGCGATCTTCATCGCTTTCCTCGCGATCGGAACCAGCAACGGACACGCGGCGGGCCTCGGAGATGCCGCGTCGATTGCCACCGGCGTGCGTCTCGCTTTCGTGGCGGGAGGGATCGTCTCGCTGGCCGCAGTGCTCGTCGCCTTCTTCGTCAGCAAGCCCCAGCCCCCCGAGAATGCGCCGACGAACTAGTCAGCTCTCCTTGGCTGCCTCGCCATGCCGCCACGCTTCAGCCGGAGAGCCCCGCCCGCTCCGATCGGCCCAGAGGCGGTGCAGCGGGTTCGACCAGACTCAGGTTCGACCAGACTCAGGCTCGACCAGACTCAGGTTCGACCAGACTCAGGCGACGCCGACAATCACCGGGTTGTGGAATGTGCCGCCAAAGGCTCGCTCGCTCGCACCGACGCGGTCGAGGTAAGGGGTCACCCCGCCCATCTGGAATGGCCATCCGGCACCGAGGATCAGGCAGAGGTCAATATCCTCGGCGGCGGCGACGACATGCTCGTCCAGCATCCGGTGGATCTCATCGGCCAAGCCATTTTCGATGCGCTGGCGCAGTTGCTCGGCGGTGGAGGCCAAGGCACCGGCCGGAATGTGCTTCTTGATGATCGCCAATGCCTTCGAGTCGTAGCCCTTGACCTTGCCCTTGGAATCCTTTTCGAAAATGCGTCCGTACTCGGCCAGTTCATCCAGAGCCGGGCTCTGGAAGAAGCGATCAGGGAATGCGTCGTGATGCGTATGCAGCACGTGGGCGCCGATCTGCAGCCCGACGAGTTCCATGAGCAGGAACGGGTCCATCGGCAGCCCGAAGGGCCGCACGGCCTCCACAACGGCCTCCGGCGGGGTGCCGTGTTCGATCGCGTTCATCGATTCACCGAGCAGCTTGGCCAGAATGCGGTTGACGACGAATCCGGGACTGTCTGACGTGATCACAGCGCTCTTGCGCAGCGCGGCGGCCGTGACCATCGCAGTGCTCAACGCTTGATCCGTTGTTTTCGCGGTCTTCACGACCTCGATCAGCGGCATCACCGCGACCGGATTGAAGAAGTGGAAACCGACAACGCGCTCGGGGTGCTTCAGCTTCGCGGCGATCTGCTCGACCGAGAGCGAGGAGGTATTCGTGGCGAGGATCGCGTCGTCGGCGATGTACTGCTCGACGTCGGCGAAGACCTGCTGCTTGACGCTCAGCTCCTCGAAGACGGCCTCGATGACCCAGTCACAATCTGCGAAGTCCTTCTTGTCGGTCGTACCGGTGACCAGCGCTTTGAGGCGGTTGGTCTCGTCGACGCTGATGCGCCCCTTGGCGAGCAGCTTGTCGATCTCGCCGTGGATGTACTCGAGTCCCTTCTCGACGCGCGACTGGTCGAGGTCGGTGATCACCACCGGCACCCTGAGGCGACGGACGAAGAGCAGCGCGAACTGACTGGCCATCAGACCCGCGCCGATCACTCCAACTTTTCCAATCCTTTTCGCGAGAGCTGTGTCTGGCGCACCGGCCGGGCGCTTCGCGCGCTTCTGCACCAGGTCGAAGGAGTAGATGCTCGCGCGGAACTGGTCGCCCGAGATCAGATCGGCGAGCGCCTCGTCTTCGGCGGCGAACGCCTCCTTCTTGCTCGAGCTCTTCGCCGCCTTGAGCAGGGCAAGTGCGCGATACGGGCTGAGCGCGACGCGGCCGATCCGGCTGGCCAGCGTCTTCTCGGCGATGCCGATTGCGATATCCCACTTGACGGCGCGCTCGAGCTTGCCGGGCTCAGTGGCGCGCTTGACCTTGATCGCGCCGGTGAGCACGCCATCCGTCCACTTCAACGAGTCTTCGAGGAAGTTGACCGAGGGGAAGATTGCGTCCGCGATCCCCAGGTCGAACGCCTTCTGGCCGTTGAGCATCGTGTTGGTCTTCAGCGGATTCGACACCACGACCTCGAGAGCGCCCTCGATCCCGATCAGGTTGGGCAGCAGGTACGCGCCGCCCCAGCCCGGGATGATGCCGAGAAAGACCTCGGGAAGGGCGAACGCGGAGACCGAGGAGTCAATGGTGCGATAGGTGGAGTTCAACCCGATCTCCACGCCCCCGCCGAGCGCCAGCCCATTGGTGTACGCGAACGAGGGAACGCCGAGCTCGCCGAGGCGGCCGAGAGTCGCATGACCGAGTTGACCGATCAGCTTGCCGATCGCGCGGCTGGGCAGTTCGGCAGCGCGCGAGAGGTCGGCACCGGCCGCCAGGATGAACTGTTTGCCGGTGACGGCGACGGCGTCGATCTCCTGCGCTGCGGCGCGAGCCTTCAGCTGATCGAGAACGCTCGCCAGCTCGGTGAGCGTTGCCGGGCCGAGCGTGTTCGGACGCGTGGGATCGCGGCCATTGTCGAGCGTAATAAGGGCGAGACGCTTGCCGCTGGCGAGGGTGATGTCGCGCACTAAGGAGCGCGTGATGACCTCATCCGGGTCGAGCGCGACCAACCGGGAGAAATCGATCCCGTCGTACTGCGCGACGGCAGACTCGGCGGCCGCCATTACTTGCGGCCCTTGCCGGAGAAGTGCGGGTTCTCCCAGATGATGGAGCCGCCCTGGCCGAGGCCGACGCACATTGCGGTGAGGCCGTACTGCACATGGGGGTGCTCTTCGAAGTGACGGGCCAACTGGATCATCAGTCGCACACCCGAGGACGCCAGCGGATGCCCGATCGCGATCGCGCCGCCCCACGGGTTGACGCGCGGGTCTTCGTCGTCGATCCCGAAGTGGTCGAGGAACGACATCACCTGCACCGAGAAGGCCTCGTTGAGCTCGAACAGCCCGATGTCTGTGATCGAGAGTCCTGCCTTGCGGAGTGCCTTCTCGGTGCTCGGGATCGGCCCGAGGCCCATCACCTCGGGCTCGACGCCGGCGAACGCGAAGCTGACCATGCGCATCCTGACACCGAGGTTGAGTTCTTTCGCGGCGGTTTCGCTGGCGAGGAGCGACACTGCGGCGCCGTCGGTCAGGGGGG
This sequence comes from Microbacteriaceae bacterium, assembly GCA_043779945.1. Taxonomy (GTDB): domain Bacteria; phylum Actinomycetota; class Actinomycetes; order Actinomycetales; family Microbacteriaceae; genus Lysinimonas. Next base: position 11,357 of record JAYWDH010000154.1, on the reverse strand, counting down.
AGGAGTTGCCCGCGGTCACGCGTCCTTGGGAGCGGAACGGGGTCTTGAGCGCCGCGAGACCATCCATGGTGGTCTCGGGTCGCATGCCCTCATCCTGAGTCGCGAGGCCCCATCCTGCGTCGCTCTTGATGGCGACCGGGATCAGGTCCGGCTGGATCTTGCCCGCGGCATAGGCGGCGGCAACCTTCTGCTGGCTTCGCATTCCATAGCGGTCGGCGCGCTCCTTCGTGAGCGCTGGGAAGCGGTCGTGCAGGTTCTCGGCGGTCGAGCCCATCGCGAGTGCCGCGGGATCGACGAGCTTCTCGGCTATGAAGCGCGGGTTGATGTCGGCTCCGAAGCCCATCGGGTGCCTGCCCATGTGCTCGACCCCACCAGCCAAACCGACGTCGTACGCGCCGTAGCCGATGGCCGCGCCGATCGTGGAGACGGTGGTCATCGCCCCCGCGCACATGCGGTCCAGGGCATAGCCCGGAACGCTCAAAGGAAGTCCGGCCAGGATCGCGGCGGTGCGCCCGAGGGTCAGACCCTGGTCACCGGTTTGCGTCGTGGCAGCGATGCCGACGTCGTCGATACGCTCCTTGGGGAGATTGGGGTTGCGTTCCAGCAGGCCGATCATGGCCTTGACGATCAGGTCGTCAGCACGCGTGTTCCAGTACTGGCCCTTCTCGCCCGCCCGACCGAACGGGGTGCGAACCCCATCCACGAAGACGACTTCTGCTCTCTCGGCCACGATGCCTCCACTTGTATTCTGCAAACGACTGTTCAGCGAACAATCTCGGGCAGCACGCTACGCGCTGGCGACCCCAGATGCTCTCCAGCCTAGGCAGGCCCAGGAAAGGGTCAGAATCCTTTGCTCATTCCGACGAAAGCGGCTCGGCGGGCTGCTCCGGGCTTTGTTCGGCTTCCACAAAGGCATCGGCGATGACCTGTGCGGTTGCGTCAAGCTGCCACGGGCGGGCTCCAAGCGCGGCGAGCGCAGCGGCGACGCTAATGACATCGGCCGGTTGCGGCGGAGTCCACGAGACCCGGCGCAGCAACTCGGGGGTGAGGAGGTTCTCCATCGGGATTTCCATCGCCTCCGAGACGCCGCTGACCGCACTCCGGGCCCGCTTTAGCCGGCCATCGGCTGCAGGGTTTTTCTCGGCCCAGACTCGCGGTGGCGGCAGGGTGTCGTTCGGCGCCCTCACCTGGGGCAGCTCAGGCTCGGCCAATCCGGCCTGGATGGCGTCGAACCACCGATCGATTTGGCTCCGGCTGGCACGCCCGGTGAACTCCTTGATGGCGGCGAGGTCCCTCTTGGTGGCTGGCAGGATTCGCGCGGCTGCAAGCAGGGACCGGTCCGGGATCAGACGCCCCGGTGCGGTGTCGATCTCGCGGGCGTAGTCATCGCGCGCGATCCAGAGTGCGCGGGCCACCGCCATGTTGCGCGCCTGCCGGAGTCCGTGGATTCCCGAAAGCCGACGCCACGGCTCCTCCCGCACCGGCGTCGTACGGGCCAGCACCGCGGAAAACTCCTGCCGCGCGAGATCGGTCTTGCCCGCGGCATCCAGGATCTCGCCGATCTTGTCGCGCAGTTCGGGCAGCAGCTCGACGTCGAGGGCGGCGTAGACCAGCCAGGCCTGAGGTAGTGGACGTGTCGACCAGTCAGCCGCGGAGTGCTCCTTCGCGAGATGGATGCCGAGCAACTGTTCGACAACAGGTCCGAGCCCGACGCGTGGCAAGCCCGCCAGCCGTGCGCCGAGTTCAGTGTCGAAGATACGGCTCGGATCGAGGCCCACCTCGCGCAGGCAGGCCAGGTCTTGACTTGCGGCGTGCAGGATCCACTCCGCGTCAGCCATGACGGCGGCGAGTTCGGAGAGGTCGCCGATGGCCGGCGGATCGAACAGGAAGGAGCCCGAGCCACGGCGGAAGATCTGGATCAGGTAAGCGCGCTGCGAGTAGCGGAAGCCGGAGGCGCGCTCGGCATCGACCGCGAAGGGGCCTTCGCCCTCGGCGAGGCGGTCAACGGCGAAAAGGAACTCTTCGCGAGTCGCGATCACATGCAGCGGCGCGTGGGGCTCGGGCTCACGGAGCTGTTCGGCCTCGACGGCCTCCGCAAGAGGCTTACCTGGAACGGATTCTGCTGTCGGCGGCTCCTCGCCGGGAAGGTGCGAGAACAGCGGGCTGAGACTGTCAGTCACGCGACGCCCGAAGGTCAGGGAGCAGGCTCACAGTGTCGGCGGTCGGCGGCAGGCCGGCGAGCTGACAGACCAGATCGCTCCAGCCGGCAACGTGGCTCGTGACGTCGATGTCAGCGGGAGTCCAGGACGCTCGGATCTCGAGTTGTGCGCCGTCGCTCTGGCCGGAAAGTTCGCCGAATCCCGTCGACAGCACCTTGGTTGCGGTGCCCGAGGCCGAATGGTAGTCGGCGTTATGCAAATCGAGCGCGTCGATCAGCCATGACCAGGCCACCTCGGCGACGAAGGGATCCAGTCCGATGTCCGTCTCGAGCGGCGCCTGCGCGAAGCAGACGACGCGAAACTCCCCTCCCCAGGCTTCGGGCTGCTCCGGGTCGTAGAGCAGCACGAAGCGTCCAGTGCCGAGAACGGAATCCAACCCATGACGCTGAGGTCTGACGTCTCCGGCGAGGGCAATGGAGTACGGAGCCAGGCCGGTGGGCGCCGGAATCTCAGCGAGCTCAAGCTCCGGTCGCGCGGTGGCACGACGCACCGACTCGACGGCCCGGGCGAACGGGGCCGGCATCGAGGATCCTAATGCGCTTTCGGACACGTCTGCAGACTATGGTTTGCGGTGAACGAGCGTCGCGTGCCACGCCGCTTCGGTGTCGGTGCGGCCGACCTGCCAGCTGGGGGAGGAGCGAAGAGTGTGAGACGCTCCACACGGCGGATGCTTGTCGGGTCCGCAATCGGAACGCTCTCCCTGGCTGCTGCGGTGGTGGCCGCAGCGGGCGCGATCAGCGTGATCGTCGCGCGCACGGTGATCATCCCGCCCTCACGACGCCGGGATGACATCCAGATTCTCGCGCTCGATCTGGCCGCCTCGACGGTCGTGCTCTCTTCGACTACGGATTCGCGCCTGCCGGGGGAGTACAGCTTCTGGTTCTCGGGCGACACCGGTCATGTGCGTGTCGGCGACATCATCGATCAGGATGCTCGGACCGTCACGCGCTCGATCGAAGCGCCCGACTTCGGCGACCTTGAGCACGCGCGCCGCGGCCGATTCAATGGCTGGTTCTACCTCAGCCCGAGGGACCTCGGTGTGCCATTCGAGGAAGTCCAGATCGCGACGCCGCTCGGCGACGCACCGGCCTGGCTGGTTCACGCGGCTACCCCGAACACCACCCGCTGGATGATCGGCGTGCACGGTCGCGGTGTGCGACGCCAGGAGGCCCTGCGGGGCATCATTCCCTTCCGCGCCGCCGGCTTTGCCTCGCTGATCGTCAGCTATCGCAACGACGGCGACGCCCCACGGAGCGACGACTACCGCTATGCGCTCGGTGACCGCGAGTGGCTTGATATCGAAGCGTCGATGCGCTACGCCATCGCCCAGGGCGCCGAAGAACTTGTGCTGATGGGTTGGTCGATGGGCGGAGCGACGGTGCTGCAGGCGCTGACGCGGTCGACGCTCGCGGATCGCGTGATCGGGATCGTGCTCGAGTCCCCGGTGGTCGATTGGATCGCGACCCTCAATTTCCAGGTCGAACTGCGCAAACTGCCCACCGCGATCCGGATCGGGGTGCTCACACTGTTCAAGCACGAGTGGGGAGGGATCTTCACCGGGCTTGCCGAGCCGCTCGATCTCGAACGGATGGACTTCGTCAGCCGTGCGCAGGAACTGAATCTGCCGGTACTGATCCTGCACAGCGATGACGACGGTTTTGTGCCATCGACCGCGTCACGCGCGTTGGCGATCGCCCGTCCCGACATCGTCAGCTACGAGGAGTTCAAGGTGGCCAGACACACCAAGCTCTGGAACTACGATCGCGAGAAGTGGGAAGGGGCGATCAGCCGCTGGATCGCGGCACTGCCGCCCGAGCGAAAGGCCTAAGCCGGCTCGGCGACCTTGTCCCGGAGCTGTCGCTGGATTCGCCCGAGAAGCGCCATCATCCCGCGGATGCGCAGGGGACTGACGGCCTCGGTGAGACCGATCTCGAGCGGGTAGTCCTGCGGGACTCCGAGCACTGCGTCCACATCCAAACCAGCGAGACCCTGTACAAGGATCGACGCAAAACCGCGGGTAGTGGGCGACTCCCGTGGGGCAGTCACGAAAACCTGAACGATGCGTGCGTCATCCACCTCGACGAAGAGGAACACCGGCGACTGACACTCGACGACCCTTTCGAGCAGGTCCGGGTGGTCGGCGTAGCGCGCCGGGAGGGTGGGCAGCTCGTTCGAGAACTCCAGCAGCAGTTGGAGTCTCTCGCGCTGCTCCAGCGCCAGGAAGTCGTCGCGGATCTGCTCAAGCGCCACGGGCAGGGGAAGTTCGGTTTGGCTCACCTGAGTCACCTGATTTAGGGCGCGAGCACGCCGGCGTCGGCGCCCTTGACGATGGGGACGCGCACCGCGCTGCCCCACTCTGTCCACGATCCGTCGTAGTTGCGCACGTTTTCGAAGCCGAGCAGGTGGGTCAGGGCGAACCAGGTGTGACTCGAGCGCTCGCCGATGCGGCAATATGCGATGACGTCGTCGTCGGCGAGGAGGCCAGCACCGTCGAGGTAGATCGCCTCGAGTTCCGGGCGCGACCTGAAGGTACCGTCCTCTGCAACGGCCCTGGCCCACGGCACGTTCTGTGCGGTGGGGATGTGGCCAGCGCGCAGAGCGCCTTCTTCGGGATACGCGGGAGCGGTCGTACGGTCGCCCACGTACTCCTCGGGCGAACGGACGTCGATCAGGGGGCCGGAGCCGAGGTGCACGAGCACGTCGTCCTTGAAGGCCCGCACCGTCACATCGTCGCGCTCGACCACGGGATAGTCGACCGGCGTCGAGATGGTTGTCCGGGTCGTGTATGCGCGACCCTCGGCTTCCCACTTGGCGCGACCGCCGTCGAGCAGGCGCACGTCGTGGTGGCCGAAGAGCGTGAACACCCACAGCGCGTACGCAGCCCACCAATTGGTCTTGTCGCCGTAGATGACGACGGTCGTGTCGCGGGCGATGCCCTTGGACCCGAGGAGCTTGGCAAAGCCCGCGCCATCCAGGTAGTCGCGGGTCACCGGGTCGTTGAGATCGGTGTGCCAGTCGATCTTGACCGCGCCCTCAATGTGACCCGTTTCGTAAAGCAGCACGTCTTCATCGGACTCGACGACGACGAGGCCGGAAACGCCCAGGTGTTCCGCGAGCCAGTCGGTGCTGACGAGACGTTCGGGGTGGGCGAACGCGGTGAAGGCGGGGGCGGTATCGAGTTCGACGGTCATGGTCTCTCCTTCAGTGGTGCGAGCCGAGCAGTAAGCTTCATACGTCTTCTCTAGGGTAGACAGTCGACCGCCGTGCCCGCAGATGTGCCGTAAGGAATCGACACGAATCTCCACGTCGTGAGGCCCGATCACCATGCAGCTGCCTGTCCCGTCGCTTCTCGAGCGCGCTCCCCAGATGACGGGCGCAGAACTCGCCGAGTCCCTGGTACCGCCGCGTCAGTTCGCGGATGCGACGCTCGACAACTACCGGCCGGATCCCGACTACCCCTCGCAGGCGCAGGCAGTCGCCGCTGTTCGCACCTTCGTCGGTTCGTGGACAAAAGCGCCGAGCGCTGCCCTGTTCTCCCGTCGAAAGGCCGCAGAGGTGAAGTCCGGCCTGTACTTCGACGGCGGTTTCGGCGTCGGCAAGACTCACCTCCTGGCCGCACTGTGGAAGCTCGCGCCGGGCCGAAAGTACTTCGGCACCTTCATCGAGTACACCGCGCTGGTCGGTGCCCTGGGCTACGCCCAGAGTCTCAAGCTGCTGACCGGTGCGAGTCTGCTGGCGATCGACGAGTTCGAGCTGGATGATCCGGGCGACACGATGATCATGAGCCGGATCCTCGCTGCCCTGACGGAGTCCGGCACCCGCATCGCCGCGACGTCCAACACGCCCCCGAACGCGCTCGGGGAGGGGCGTTTCGCGGCGGCCGACTTCCTGCGCGAGATCCAGGGCCTTGCGAACCGCTTCGAGATCCTGCGCGTCGACGGCCTCGACTACCGCCACCGGGAGATCGAGGGACACGCCGTGACGTTCGACGACGCCGACTATGCGGCGGCCGTGACCACCGCGGCCGCGGTCGGCACGGTGACCGCCGATGATTTCGATGCTGTTCTCAAGCACCTCTCGACCGTGCATCCTTCCCGCTACGTCAAGGTCGTCGACGGCCTGGACGCGATCGGCCTCCACGGCGTGCACGTGCTGACGGATCAGTCGGATGCCCTCCGCTTCGTCGCCCTGGTTGACCGCCTCTACGACGCGCAGGTCACGATTCTGTCGAACGGAATCCCGCTGGACTCCGTCTTCGGCGACGAGATGCTGGCCGGTGGCTATCGCAAGAAGTACCTGCGCGCAGTGTCCCGGCTCATTGCACTGACCTCGACACCGACGTCAGCCCGCGCCGACAAGACCGCCTGAATCCGGCCCGGTCCACTGCGCTTAGGCGACAATGCCTCGACGGTACTGCCGCGCCCGCCGTGCTGTGACGACGACCCCGATGATCGCAGCAATCACCGAGCCGGCCAGCACGGCGAGCGTGCCCTCGGAGGTAACGGTGGCGTCGCCGCGAAAAGCGAGCTCGTTCATCAGCAGCGAAACGGTGAAGCCGATACCGCCGAGGGTCGCGACAACCAGCACGTCGCCGAGGGGGACGGCCACTTTGCGATCCGCGGACGGCAGGAACCGTGACCCGACGAAGGCGCCGGCACAGATTCCCACCAGTTTGCCGACCGGCAAGGCGACCAGAATCCCCCAGAACACCGGACTCAGCCCAAAGATCCCGACCGCGGGAACTAGCACGAGCGCCGAAGTAAACGCGAAGAGCGGCAGGATCACCACGTTCGACCACGGCTCGATCGTGTGGCGGGCCTTGCCGGCGATCTCGGGCGCCATCAGGAGCCCGAGCGCCACCCCGGCGATCGTGGGGTGAATGCCCGAGAGGTTCACAAGCACCCAGGCGACAACTCCGAGCACGACCAGCGTCGCGATCATCCATGGTGCTTCGCGGCCGCGCGTGCGGGCGCGGGCGCTCAGTAAGCCGAACACGAGCACGACCGGCACTGCCAGCAGCAGCGGCAGCGGGTGTAACTCCTGGGTGAAGAAGATCGCGATCAGCAGGATCGCGATGAGGTCGTCGATCACGGCGAGCGCTAGCAGCAGCGCACGGATCCGCGCGGGGAGCCCGCGCCCGACCAGGGCGAAGACCCCGAGCGCGAAGGCGATGTCGGTCGCGGTCGGGATCGGCCATCCATTCAGGTACTTCGGGTCGTGCACGAAGGAGAGATAGACGAGAGCGGGTACGAGCACGCCGCCGACGGCCGCGACCGCCGGGACCAGCGCCTTCCGGGGGCTGTCGAGCTCGCCGTGGGTTAGCTCGTGTCGCAGCTCGATCGCGGCGAGGAAGAAGAAGATCGCGAGCAGTCCGTCGGTGACCCAGTGGCCAACCGACAGGTGAAGACCGAGCCGTGAGATGTCGAGGTGGCGGTCGCGCAGGGCGAACAATGCTGAACCGGCCGAGCTGTTCGCGAGGCCCAGTCCGAGCGCGGCAGCGACGACCAGGAGCAGTGCCGCAATGCGTTCGGAACGGAAGACAGCCATGTTCAACCATTCTGCCCCGCACCAAGGCGTCGCCTGCCACCGAACTTGGGGAAGGATCGGCGGCCTCTCGAAACACGATGTTTACAGGATCGTTGTCAGTGTAACGCTGTCGAAACACCGGGGCAGCGGGGCGGTAACGTACCGCCGCCACACTGGCTTGAAACCCGACTGTGCCGGCCGCCGTTTCCGCGATCCGATGCTGATGGTCTCTCCCTTCACCTGGGCACCAAGAAAGAGGAACCTACCCATGCTCCATCTCGCAACCGGTCCAACTGTCGGAGACACGGTCACTGCCATCAACTCGCTTTGGCTCATTGTCGGCGCCGCACTGGTGCTGCTGATGACCCCGGGCGTCGCCTTCTTCTACGGCGGCATGGTCAAGGCCAAGAGCGTCATCAGCATGATGATGATGAGCTTTGGTGCCATTGCTATCGTCGGCGTCCTGTGGGTGCTCTACGGTTACGGGCTTTCGTTCGGCACCCCGCTGATCCCCCACCTTTTAGGCAACCCATTCGACGCGTCAAATAACCTGATCGGTCTGACGAGCCTGCTGGGGATCGGCAAAGACGGATCTATGGCGCCCAACTTGAACGGGTTGGCCTTCGTCGGGTTCCAGGCGACCTTCGCGATCATCACGGTCGCGTTGATCTCTGGGGCCATCGCCGACCGCGCAAAGTTCGGCTCATGGCTGATCTTTGCCGGAGTGTGGGTGACCGTCGTGTACTTCCCGGTTGCTTACTGGGTGTTCAACCTGAGTGACGGCATTTTCGGTGCGGCGGTCGCCAAGGGCGGAATCGGCGTCAACGACTTCGCCGGGGGAACCGCGGTGCACATCAACGCCGGTGCAGCAGGGCTCGCGCTTGCGCTCGTGCTCGGTAAGCGCGTCGGCTTCAAGAAGGGCATGAACGCGCCGCATAACGTGCCGCTGACGCTGCTGGGCGCCGCCCTTCTCTGGTTCGGCTGGTTCGGCTTCAACTCGGGTTCCGAGGCTGCTGTCGACGGCGTCGCGGCCATTGCGTGGATCAACACCCTCGCCGCTCCTGCGGCAGCCACCCTCGGCTGGCTGATCGTGGAGAAGATCAAGGACGGCAAGCCGACCTCGATCGGCGCCGCATCCGGGGCGGTCTCAGGCCTGGTTGCGATCACCCCGGCCTGCAACATCCTGACGCCCGGCTGGGGTTTGCTCCTCGGCCTCCTGACGGGTGCGCTCTGTGCCATCGCGATCGAGTGGAAGTTCAAGCTCGGCTTCGATGACTCACTCGACGTGGTGGGCATCCACCTCATCGGCGGTCTGTTCGGCACGCTGTACATCGGGATCTTCGGTGCCGGCATCGGCTTCATCGACTCTGGCAGCTTCATGCAGCTCGGCAAGCAGGCTCTCGGCGCCTTTAGCGTGATGATCTACTCCTTCGTTCTTGCCTTCGTCATCGGCACGATTATCGAGAGGACCATCGGATTCCGCATCAAGACGGAAGACGAAGTCGCGGGAGTTGACACCGTGGTTCACGGTGAAGAGAGCTACGCGCTCGAAGGGTAGCCTCCGGTTCGCACGCAGGGGCGTCATCTCTTCGGAGCTGGCGCCCCTCTCGGCGTTCCCGCCCCTATCGTGGGAGATGCAGCTCGTCGCCCAACTGCCCCAAGGAACGAAAGCCGAGGAGTTCCGTGATCTGGCTCGTCATCGTCGGACTGATCGCTGCCGCGATTACGACGGGCGCCCTGATCGTGCTTGTTCGCCCGATCATGGACGGCCGGATGCTCTGGCCGACGCTCGGAGCCGCCGCAGCGGGTGCACTCCTGACCATCGGGCTGGGTTCGCTCCTCGGCATTGCCCCGCTGGGGTATCTGATCGGCGTCTCCGCGTTCGCCGTGCCGATCCTGGTTCTCCTCGAAGCGGCTGCAATCGACTCGGGCGCGGATCGCATCAGCCGCTGGATCGTCCTGTTCGCCTGGGGCGCGATCGTCTTTCCGCTCGCGGCGCTCGTTCCACTCTGGTTCACCGCTGCCTGTGCCGGCACCTACTGCGAGCTCGAGGATTTCGGGGGAGCGCTGCCGCTGCTGGTCTCCTCGAGCGCGTTTGTGTTGCTCGCCTGGCTGCCCGCAGGGGTCGTCAAGCGCGCCAGCGCCGACCCGCACTCAAATCGGCGCGCGATGCTGGCTCTGCTCGTGCTGTGGTTCGCCGTCGTGCTCTGGTTGGTGCAGCTGGAGGGGGCGATTGACGAGTTCGTGCCGCGCATTTTGCTGGCAGGTCTGGTCGTGCCGGTGGCAGGTGGGCTCGGTTGGCTGATCGCTGATCGGGCGCGCGGGGTGTTCCGGCCGATTCGGCGTTCGCTCGTGCTGGGGGTCATTGCGGGCCTCGCCGCAGTGCTTCCCGGCGCGGTAACGGTCACTTTCCCGTGGACCATCGCGGTGGGATCGCTTGCTGGCGCGCTCGGCTCGCTGGTGTATTCGAAGCGTGGCTTGACTTCGTCGGGGATCGCCACCCGCTGGGGCCTGGTGATCCTGGTTGCGGTGACGGTGGGCATCATCGCGCCCGCGATCGCGGGCGACACCGTCGGCATCCTGTTCTCGGCGAATCTGGGCGTGCTGTCGACACCGGTGACTTCTTTGCTCGGGGTGACACTGCTGTCCGTCGTGGTGTCGGCTCCGGCATGGGTGCTGCTGCGGCGTACGGTGAGCCGGGATCGGATGCCTGCGATGATTCATGCGGATGCGGCTGCGGCAGCGGCAGCCGCGGGCGCTTCGAGGAGGAAACGATGACCGCTGCACCCGAACCCATCTCGAGTACCGCCCCAGATTTCGAGGGCCGCTCGGTCGCCAGCCAACGCTGGAGCGAGCTGCTTTTCGTGCACTGGCGGGCCGATCCCGCGCTAGTGGCGCCACTGCTGCCACCCGGATTGCAACCCGACTTACACGGCGGCTCGACGTGGGTGGGGCTCATCCCGTTCCTGTTGGATCGGGCGACTCTCTTCGGCAGCCCAGCCGTTCCGTACCTTGGCCGCTTTGTGGAGGTCAACGTGCGTCTCTACGCCGTGGATGCTGCGGGCCGTCGAGGCGTGGTGTTCCGTTCGCTTGAGGCGTCCCGGGTGCTCGCCGTCCTGGCCGCGCACGCGGTGTTCTCGCTGCCCTATTTCTGGGCGCAGACGAAGCTTGAGCACGTCGGCGACGACTACCTGGCATCATCCCGTCGCATCGGCGGCGGGCCGGAGACATTCATCCGGGCTCGCATTGGCGAGCCGGTCGAGGCGACGCCGCTCGACGAGTTCCTCACCGCGCGCTGGGGGATGTTCATCCGTCGGGGAGGCCAGACCCGGTTCGTCCCGAACGAGCATCCGCCGTGGGCGCTGTTCCAAGCCGAGCTGTCGGAGCTCGATGATCAGTTGCTTGCGGCGGCTGGGCTCCCAGGGTTCGCGGGCATACCCCCGGACTCGGTGCGGTTCTCGCCCGGAGTCGTGACGCGGTTCGGGCGGCCGTCGAGGCAGATCGCAGAGGAGGGCGCGGGGGCAGAGCTTTGAGAATGGTGGGCGATACCGGACTCGAACCGATGACCTCTTCCGTGTGAAGGAAGCGCGCTACCAACTGCGCCAATCGCCC
>JAYWDH010000153.1:0-4402 GCA_043779945.1 Microbacteriaceae bacterium | reverse complement strand
CCCACACGACGACGTGCGCGCCGTCCGCGATCGCCTCGGCGCCGACAGCGCCCCAGTCGAATCGGACCTGGTAGGCGTTCTGCCCGTGGGGGTTGCTCACTCGACCAAGTTAGCGATCAGCGAGGCCAAGTTGGCGATCAATGAGCCCAGACGCGCCCATCTGCTGCGCAATGATCCGGAAGTCGTGCCCACTCAGCTCGAGGTGCCCCTTCTGTAACTGGAGCCCCCTATTGCGAATGCCGCGGGTCAGCTCGAGCGGGTCGAGCAGCGGGGTGATCGGGGTTGGTCTGGCCGACGCACCCCAGTCCACCTTGCGCCGCCACGGCCGGAAGCCGCCCTGATCGGCCTGCCACAGCTCGCCGGGCGCGACCACGCCGATCGCCGTGAACTCGCGCAGGCTGTGACCGTCGGGGTAGACGTCTCTTGGCGAGTAGTAAGGCGAAGCCGTCGCCCTCACGCATCTTGGCCACGCCGAACGTGGCACGGTGGTTGGTCGGCACGGTGGTTGGTCGGCACGGTGCCCTGGCCCATAACGGCAGGATGGCCCACACTGGTGATATGGGAGCTCCGCCGTGCACGTCCAGCTGAAGCTTGTCCTCGAGTGTCCCCCGGAAGCGGCCTGGAATGCCATCCGTTCCCCCGCCGTATTCGGCGACGTGTCGTTCCCGCTCGTGGAATTCGAACCTCGGGACGGCGGCACCTTCCCCGAGTTCTGGGACGAGGGTTCGCATCCGGTCACCGCGCGCGCGCTGTTCGGATTCCTCCCCGCCGGCACGCAGGACATCGACTTGAGCTTCCGTGAACTCCACGGTCTGAAGATTTTCGAGGATCACGGGCGGCCGCTTTCCGGCCCGCTCACGGTCATCACCAGGTGGCGGCACCGCATGGTGATCGCGAGCTGGCCAGACGGTCGCACCCTGTTGCGCGACCGGCTCGAGTTCTCGGCTGGCATCCTGACGCCTCTGGTCTGGGTGGCCTTCTGGGCTTTCTGGCAGTGGCGCGCCCGCGGCCTGATCCGTCTGGCGCCCGGGTTCGCTCGCCGGTTCGGGATCGACTGAGCCCCTCGTGACGCCCCTCGATGTGGCCGATTGGCGCCGGTGCGTCTTCGCGCTCTACGCGGAGGTGCGCGCGATTCCGGATGCCGCAGCCGCCCACGCCCACTGGTGCGCGGGTCGCGACGCCCTGTTCGTGAACCACCCGGCATCCGCTCTGATGGATGCCGACCACCCGGGATTCGACGGGCTTCCGGTCGCGCTGTACGACCCGGCCTGGCGCTTCGAGCTCGAGCTGCAGCCGGCGGAGCCGGGGCAGTTCGACTATCAGTCGGGCACCGATGGCGTTGTGCCGTTCGAGCGCATCGGGCTCGTGCAAGTTCCCGGCGTCGGATCGCTCGACGTGTGGAGGCTCACCAGCTACGGCGGCGGTCTATTCGTGCCGGTGAAGGACGCGCTGAGGGGAAAGGAGGGCGGAACATACGGCGGCGGCCGCTACCTGCTCGACACGATCAAGGGCGCCGACCTCGGCTCCGACCCGGCCGCGAACACGCTCGTTCTCGACTTCAACTTCGCCTACAACCCCTCGTGCGCCTACGACCCCGCTTGGGCGTGCCCGCTGGCGCCCGCGGGCAACACGGTGACGGTCGAGATCCCGGTCGGCGAGTCGTACTTCGGCGACTTTTGACGACTCCCGGTCGTTTCTCCGGAGTTCTCGAGCCGACTCGTCCGCCCCAGCCCGGAAATCCGCAGAAGTCATTCGAGCTCTCCGGAAAAACGACCCAGAACTCCGGAGAAACGCACATCTGCTAGCGTGGAACTACTTGCGGGGCGTTCGCGTCCTGCTTGCGTCGTAGAACGCTTCCCTCGCCGCCTGGCTGGCAGTACATAACTTCCACCAGGGACCGGCTGACATTACTTCTCCGGCGAACGGATGTGGCTATCGCCACCTTCGCCAAAGAGACCCTCGGTTTCGCGCACGTTCGCGTGCGCCCTCGTCCGGGTCGAATTCCGAAAGACAACAGACACTCATGCCTGACATCACCTTCAGCACGCTCGGCGTGCCATACCTGCTCGTCGAGGCCCTCGCCGCCGACGGCAAAACCGACGCGTTCCCGATCCAGGTCGACACGCTTCCCGACACCCTCGCCGGCCGCGACGTGCTCGGCCGTGGCAAGACCGGATCCGGCAAGACGCTCGCGTTCGCGATCCCGATGATCGCGCGCCTCGGCACCCGGCTTGCCGGCGGCGGACGCCGCTCCGGACGCCCGCTCGGCCTGGTGCTCGCCCCAACTCGCGAACTCGCCACCCAGATCAATGCGGTGCTCGAGCCGCTCGCCGCGGCCTACGGCCTCAAGACCACCACAATCTTCGGCGGCGTCTCGCAAAACCGGCAGGTCTCGGCCCTCAAGGCCGGGGTCGACATCATCGTCGCCTGCCCCGGCCGTCTCGAGGACCTCATGAAGCAGCGCTTCGTGACCCTGGATGCCGTGGAGATCACCGTGCTCGACGAGGCGGATCACATGGCCGACCTCGGCTTCCTGCCCGGCGTCACGCGCATCATGAACGCGACGCCACGCGAAGGACAGCGCCTACTGTTCAGCGCCACGCTCGACAACGGCGTGGACAAGCTGGTCACCAAGTTCCTGCACTCCCCGAAGCTGCACGAAGTCGACGAGGCTAACTCGCCGGTTGCCGCGATGACGCACCACGTCTTCGGCGCCTCGGATGCGGAATCGAAGAAGCAGCTCATCGAGGCACTCGCCTCGGGGACCGGCCGCCGCATCCTCTTTATGCGCACCAAGCACCACGCCAAGAAGCTTGCTCTGCAGTTGACCGCGTCCGGCATCCCGGCCGTCGACTTGCACGGCAACCTCTCGCAGCCGCAGCGCGACCGCAACCTGGCCTCGTTCGGCGCCGGCGACGTGCGCGTTCTGGTCGCCACGGATGTCGCGGCTCGCGGTGTGCACGTCGACGACGTCGAGCTCGTCGTCCACGTTGACCCTCCCACCGAGCACAAGGCCTACCTGCACCGCAGCGGCCGTACGGCTCGCGCCGGGTCCGAGGGGGACGTTGTCACGCTCGTGCTCCCGACCCAGGAGAAGGACCTCGCGCTACTGATGCGCAAGGCCGGCATCCAGGCGCCCACGCAGCGCGTCACCCCGTCATCGGATGCCGTGGTTGCCCTCATCGGCGAGCGCGCCGACTACGTCAAGCCGGCTCCCAGAGACCTGTCCCGTCAGCAGAGCCAGAGCGGTGGGGGCAATGGCGGCGGACGCTCACAGGGGGCCAACGCGCAACGCAAGCGTGCGTCTCGCGATGGCGTTGCCGGAAACGGCGAAGGCGGACGTTCGGCTCAGCCACGCGCCGACCGTTCGGGCCGTCCGGCTCGCTCGGGCTCCGGGTCGGGTCGCCCCGCTCGTTCGGGTGCGGGTGCGGGTGCGGCGACGACCCGCGGCGGATCGTCGGGCTACTACAGCACCTCGACCGGCGGAGGCTCCGGCTCCTCGCAGGGTGCCGCACGCACCCAGACGCACGGCTCGCAGGGTAACCGACCGGCTCAAACGGGCAACCCCCGCACCGGCGGCCGTCGCGCGCAGGGCTGACGCCCCGACGTGACGTGCAGGCAGGCGCGAGCTAGCCGAGTACTCCCACCGACGCGAGCGCAGCGCGCAGCAACGTGCCGCGTCCACCCTCCATCTCGGCGTGGATGGACGGGGACGAGGCCTCAGCCGGGGTCATCCAGGTGAGCTCGAGGGCGTCCTGCCGGGGCTCGAGGGTGCCTGTGACCGGAACGACGTAGGCCAGTGCGACGGCGTGCTGCCGCTCATCCAGGTAGGCGCTGAGCCCCGGGATAGGGAAGTACTCGGCGACCGAGAACGGCACAGGACTCGGGGGTAGCTGCGGGAAGGCGAGTGCGCCGAGATCCTTCTCGAGGTGGCGGAAGAGCGCATCGCGCAGGGTCTCGCCGTACATCACCCGACCGCTGACCAGCGTGCGGGTGATCTGCCCTTGCGCGTTGGCGCGCAGAAGCACGCCGACGCTCGTGACGACGCCCATGCCGTCGACCCGCACTGGCACGGCCTCGACGTAAAGGATCGGGATGCGGCGACGCACGTCGGCGAGGTCGGCATCCGACAGCCATGACGAGTTCGGGTCGGGTGTTCCCACAGAGCTCATGCTCCCCATTGTGACCCAGCGCAAGGCGTACGCGGCGTCGTAGCGTAGGGAACATGATTGCCGTCACCGTCAGCCAGCCCTCAGGACCGGACTCCGTCGAGGTAATCGAGCTTCCGGATCCGACGCCGGGAGCCGGCGAGATACTGGTCGCCACGCAGGCCGCCACTATCAATCCGGTCGACAGCGGCATCGTGAGCGGCGGCATGACCGGGCACTTCCCGGCCTCGTCG
>JAYWDH010000152.1:0-4426 GCA_043779945.1 Microbacteriaceae bacterium | reverse complement strand
ACGAGGCCGCGCTCGTCCAGGCGGGCAATCTGCGTCTTGAGGATGTCGCGGGGCGACTGCGGCACCGGGCTGCCGTCCATCCTGTTGAGGTCAGCCATCACGAGCGCCGTCCCCGGAAGCCACGGGATGACGCGCAGCGTGTCGAGGTCGGGCTTCAGCACCATATCGCCGTAGCCGGTCTCCCAGCTCGAGATCGGGTAGCCATCGACGGTATTCATCTCAACGTCGACCGCAAGCAGGTAGCTGCAGGCCTCTGCGCCATGGGCGGCGATGTCTTCCTGGAACAGGCGAGCGGAGGCGCGCTTGCCGACCAGCCGGCCCTGCATGTCGCAGAACGCAACGATCACGGTGTCGATCTCGCGCTTCTCGATGAGCGCGCCGAGTTCGTCGATCGTGAGGTTTCCGCTCTTGACGGCCATGGCATCTCCTGCAGTCGATCGAGGGGCGGAACGGGTGGGACCCGACCATTACACACCATTACTACGAGGTCCCGCATCAAAACAATTCAGATGTCTATTACATCCAAAGGTAGACAAGGGGTACCAATGGCGGCCATTCTCGGACAAACGTCGAAAGGATTCTCCCCCCATGAGTGAAACCAAAACGGTCGGTGGTGCCCAGTACAAGGATGTCGGCGCCGGCTACTTCGAGAAGCGCACCCTGAAGCGCACTGCCGGCCTCTGGGGGATCTGGGGCCTCGGCGTTGCTGCCGTCATCTCGGGTGAGTTCTCCGGCTGGAACCTCGGAACCGCGACAGCAGGCTTCGGCGGCATGGCCATCGCGGTCGTCGTCGTCATCGTCATGTACTTCACCATGTACTTCTCGATCGGCGAAATGGCCGCGGCGATGCCGCACACCGGCGGCGCGTACTCCTTTGCCCGGGCGGCCATGGGACCGTGGGGTGGGTTTATTACCGGCCTGGCCGAGTCGATCGAATACGTGGTCACCACTGCGGTCGTCGTGTTCTTCTCGGCGAGCTACCTCAACTTCGCCCTGAACGCCTTCTTCGGATTCCAGCTGCCGGGATGGTTGGCCTACGCGCTCCTGTACGCAGCTTTCGTTCTGGTGAACTGGCTGGGCGCCGAGATCGGGTTTCGACTCGCGATCGTGGTCTCGATCCTCTCGATCGCGATCCTGGCTGTCTTCGTCATCGTCGCGATCGCCAGCGGTGGTTTCGACCCGGCGAACCTGCTCGACAAGAAGCCGGATGCCGGGCAGAGCGAACTGCTCCCCCACGGCTTCCTGCCGATCTTCGCGGTCATCCCGTTCGCGATGTGGTTCTTCCTCGGCATCGAGGAGTTGCCGCTTGCCTCGGAAGAGACACACAACCCCGCGAAAATTATCCCCAAGGCGGGCATCATCGCGCTCATCACCCTCTCGGTCTGCGCGATCGGCGTGTTCATCGTCAACACGGGCGTGCTCGGGCTCGCCGCAACCCAGGCCTCGGGTCAGCCGCTCGTCGACGGCTTCGCCAAGATGGTCCCGAAGGGACTCGATGGCGTGTTGGCGATCTTCGCTCTCGTCGGACTGCTCGCTTCGCTGCAGGGGATCATGTACGCATACGGCCGTAACCTGTACTCGCTTTCACGCGCCGGCTACTACCCGCAGTTCCTCTCCATCACCGGCAAGAAGCAGACCCCGCTCACCGCACTGATCGTGGGTGCCGTGATCGGCTTCGTGCTCCTCGTGGTCGTTGACGCGATCACCGCGGCCAGCAAGGGCGCGGGCGGCATCGCCGGAGCGATCGAGCTCAACATCGCGATCTGGGGCGCCGTCGTCTCCTACCTCATGCAGATGATCGCGTTCGTCGTGCTGCGTCGTCGCTTCCGGAACGCGGTGCGTCCATACAAGAGCCCAACCGGGGTCGCGGGAGCGGTCGTCGCCGGGATCATCTCGCTCGCGATCTTCATCGCTTTCCTCTTCAACCCGGGCTATCAGATCGCGATCGCCGCGATCGCCGTCGTCTACATCATCGGGCTGATCGCGTTCGCGCTCTACGGTCGCACGCGGCTCGTGCTCGCCCCCGAGGAGGAGTACGCGCTCAGCGGCGGTCTGCACCGCGATCCCGAGGCGGAGGGCTACGACGCCATGGAGAAGGAGATCTTCGGCGACGCGAAGTAACACGTCGCCGGTATTCCGGAGTGGCCTGGTTTCGCCGACCTGTCCTGAACTTTCGCCGGGTCGGCGGCCGCACCGCTGGCTAGAAAAAGGTCTCCACGAAGCCGACGACCGCCGGATCGGGGGTTTGGGACGACTCGAGCTCCGGCAGCAGCCGCCACTTGTCGAACGCCGTACAGGGGTGCGAGATACCCAGCCGAACGACGTCACCTACCGCCAACGTCGACGAGGCCGGGATCACCACGTAAGCGTGCTGATCGTTGAGTGCGGTCACAACGGCTCCCGGATGTCCGTGCACGACCGGGAGCCCCAGATCGATGGGGGCGTCACGCTTGCCCGCGTCGAGGATCACGAGGGTTGGCTCGGGCCGGGACAGCACCCGCGACCACAGCGTCAGCGCCGGACGGAACGCCAAGGTCGAGTCGTGGAACGGCGAGATCCCGTTGTAGAACACCTCATCGTGGGCCTGGAACGCTCCCGACCGCAGGATCACAGTCACCGAACGACCCACCGCACTCGCCAGCGGACCGAGCTCCTCGGCGACCAGCTCGAAGTACGCGCTGCCGCCCGCCGTCACGAGCGGATGCGCCAGGGCGTCCCACGACAACAGCGTCTCGGCCAACTCGCGCAGCTCGGTCAGATATGCCCGCACCCTGGCCACCGTCGCCACCGAACGATCTGCGCCGTACGAACCCTCGTAGCCGGCGACTCCGCGCAGGCGGAGCCGCGGCGCGGCCAGCACCTCTCGTGCGACCGCGAGCGCAGCCTCCGTGCCGCGCGCCCCCGTGCGGCCGCCTTGAGCGCCGAGCTCGACAAGCACGTCCAGCGGGAGCGTGCCCGCGGACTCCGCGAGAAGGCGGACGCCCTCCACCGAATCGACCCAGCAGGCGATCTCGGCCCCGGTATCCGGCGCCTCATCCGCCTGACGCGCCAGCCACCCGATCGCAACCGGATCCACGACCTCATTGGCGATCAAGATGCGCCGCACTCCGGCCGCTCGGGCTAGCTGGGCCTGCCAAACCGTTGCGAGCGTGAGGCCCCAAGCACCGGCATCCAGCAGCCGCTGCCACAGCACGGGAGCCATCGTCGTCTTGCCGTGCGGCGCCAACTCGAGGCCGCGCTCACGCACCCACTCGAGCAGGGTGGTCGCGTTGTCTTCGGCGGCGCGGCGGTCGAGTGTGAGCAGCGGCGTCGAGAACGCGCTGAGCGGATGCCGCTCCGCGGCCACCTCCGCCGCCACCCGCCCCCAGAAGTTGGACGGCACCGACTTGTGCCGCGCGCTGAGCACCAGTTCGGCATCGGGCACAGGCCGGACAGGAACGCTCATGTTAAAACGCTAGCGTGGCAGCCATGAGCGTGAAGACCCGCCTCGAAACTCCGCATGCTCCCGCGCCACTGCCGGTCTTCTCGCAGGGGGTGCGCAAGGCGGGGATCGTGCAGGTCTCGGGACAGGGCGGCGCTGGTGCGGACGGCGTGTTCGCCTCCGTCGACGATGTCGCCGTGCAGACCTCGCAGACGCTGCACAACGTTCTTGCGATCCTCGAGGCGGGCGGTGCAACCTTCGATGACGTTGTCATGCTGCGCTGCTACCTCACGACGCGCGAGCACTTCGCGGCGTTCAACGCGGCGTACAGCGAGTTCATGACCGGGCGCGTGGCCAGCGGCATCCTGCCGGCCCGCACCACCGTCTTCGTGGGACTTCCGTTGCCTGAAATGCTGGTCGAGATCGACGCCCTCGCGGTGCTCGAGAACTGACCACGACCGTGAGACGCGCGCGCATCCGCACGATCGGGTTCGCCGCGCTCGCCCTGCTGGTCGTCGGGATCGGGAGCTTCCTCGCCTGGGCCTCCTCCCCCATGCCGCCCGAGCCGGGGCCGCTGGCGAGCGCACGCACCGACGGCAGCTTCACGCTGACCGAGTCGGATGACGGTGTCGTGCTCGCCCCGAAAGACCCGAACGGCACGGGGCTGGTCTTCCTCGCCGGCGCTCGCGTCGACCCGGCGGCCTACGCGAACAAGCTGGCGGGGATCGCCGACGCGGGCACGACCGTCGTTATCGCGCGCCCCACCCTCAACTTCGCGATCTTTGAGACCCGCCCGCTCTCGGTCTTCGAGGGTCTCGCGGCCGGGGTCACGCGCTGGTACGTGGGCGGCCACTCGCTGGGCGGCGTGCGCGCCTGCCAATACGCGGCGGATGCGGAGCACAGCTCCGGCACAGCCGGCGCCGTCGCTGGCGTGATCTTCTTCGGCTCGTACTGCGCCACCGACCTCTCATCGACCGGGCTGCCGGTGCTGACCCTGTCCGCCAC
>JAYWDH010000151.1:0-12149 GCA_043779945.1 Microbacteriaceae bacterium | reverse complement strand
GGCCGACTGTGGTGGGAAGTCGCCATCGTCCTCGGACTGTCTCTCGGCCAGTTCGCCGCGTACGCGATCGTCCAGTTGGCCTACAAGCTCACCGCGCCCCAGAAACTGTCGGAGCAGACGGCGCATTTGAACTCGAATCTCAGCGACCGCGACCCGTTCAACCTGATCTACAACCTGTTGGCCCTGGTCTTCGACGTTGTCCCGGTGCTCCTGGTCTGCTATCTGCTCTGGAGCACTGCGTCGCCGCACCTGTCCCGGCTCGGAATCGACGGGCGGTATCCGTTCAGCGATGCGTGGCGCGGGGTGCTGCTTGCACTCGCGATCGGTATTCCAGGGATCGCCATCTACCTCGGTGGAAAAGCGCTGAACCTCAATGTGACGGTCGACGCGGCCTCGCTCGGCGCGCACTGGTGGACCGTGCCGATCCTGCTGCTCTCCGCCTTGCGTGCGGGCCTGCAGGAGGAGGTCATCATTCTCGGCTACCTTTTCGAGCGGCTGAAGCAGCTCGGCTGGGGCCGCTGGCAAATCATCGTGTCTGCCGCCATCCTGCGCGGCAGCTACCACTTGTATCAGGGCTTCGGCGCGTTCGTCGGCAACTTCCTGATGGGGATGCTGTTTGGCTTCCTCTACACGCGAACCAAACGGGTGCTCCCCTTCGTGATCGCCCATTTCGTGATCGACGCGGCGATTTTCGTCGGATACGCGTGGGCGTCGGCAACCTTCCCGGGGCTGTTCGGGGCGGCATCCAAGTAGAGCAGTCTGCTTCCGCGACAATGAGGCGTGCCCACAGCGCGGATAGCTCAACTCGCAGTGCCGGTCACCTGGCGCCTGGCGCTCACCGTTGCTCTCGTTGCCATAACGGCGGTGGGAGTGGTCGTGAATGCGGTCGTCGCGACACCGACCTCCGGCTTCTCCCCCATCGACTACACCACGTTCGCGCCGCACGGCGTCGAGATCTTGCACGGGCAGTGGGACTCGGTCTTCAGCGACTCGATCGTGCAGGCGGGGCCGATTGAGCTGCTGTTCTGGGGGATCCCGGCGGTGCTCGGCGTGCACGGGTTGATCGGATGGATCGCCTTCAGCGTCTTCACTTGCTCGCTCTTTGCCATCCTTTTCGCGTTCCTCGCCGAGCGACTGCTCCGACCGCTCACCCCCGTCTGGAGCACGACCCTCGCGGTGGGGATCGTCGCCATCGCCTCCCTGGTCGGCCTGCTGGCGAGTGCGATCAGCACCGGTCACCCGGCTGAAATTGCGGTGCCCACGATGTGGATCGGGTCCGCCGTCCTCGCCCGACGCGGACGACCGTTCGCCGCCGCTACGATGCTCGCCGCGACTGCGGGGTGGGAGCTTTGGGGGTTGCTCGCGGTTCCTGTGCTGCTTCTCGCGCCCAGGATCGACTTCCGCACCGTCTGGCGCTCGGCCGCGGGTGGCATCCTGATGCTCGCCCTGGTCTTCCTCCCCTTTGCACTTCTCGGGCCGTTCGAGATGTTTACCTTCCACTGGGCGATTCGAGTCGGAACGCTCGCCCACCTGCTGTTCCCCGACGTCACCACATTCGCCTGGCCGCTCCGACTGGTTCAGGGTGTACTCGCGGTCGGGGCGGGCGCCGTGGCCGCGCTGCTAACCCGCGACCGCCCCGACGCCATCTGGTTGCCGCTTCTCGTGGTGTGCGTCGTGCGACTCTTCACGGATCCTGTGCTCGCGCCCTACTACGGCATCCCGCCGGTCATGATGCTGTTGGTGGGCTCGGCCATGTCGATCGCGCAGCGGGCACTCGTCCCGTTCCTCGCCTGCGTCGTGATGCTGAACGTCTTCGTCGACGTGCCGCTGACGGTCGTGACGGCCGCCATCCTGGTGGTGCTCGCGGTCGTCGTCACCCTGGTCGTGGCAAGATTCGGTGGCGCGATGCGGCCGGTGGCCGTCGACGTTCGGGGGGCGCCTGATCCGGCGAAGTAGACAGCTCGTTCTCGTCGGCGGCGCGATCCGCCTATTATTGCGGTCATGGGGGCATTGGAAATCGGTGATCGCGCGCCGGAGTTTCGACTTCCGGGTATCCGGATGGACGGCGGTCGCATCGAACACGACGAGTACTCGCTCGGGACCCGACGCGGCGGCGGTCCCGTCGTTCTCGCGTTCTACCCGCTCGATCAGAGCAAGGTCTGCACCGAGCAGATGTGCAGCTACCAGGATGACTTCGCCGGCTTCGAAGAGCTCGACGCCGAGGTGTGGGGCATCAGCCTGCAGGGTGTCGAAAGTCACGAGGAATTCGCCCTCAAGAACGGCCTCACCTTCCCGCTGCTCGCGGATCATCGCGACGGCGTTGGTAAGGCGTACGGGGTCGCCCTCGGCGGCATCCTGCGCCGCTCCGTGTTCATCATCGATGGTGGCGGGATCATTCGTTGGAAGCACGTCGCCATGCTCGGCTTCACATATCGCAGGTCCACCGAGATCAAGTCGCAGATCCTTCGCCTGTTCCCGTCCCCGTCCGGAAACGCCTTCGCGTTCGCGCCACCTGCCTGATTCGCTACGCGAAAGCCGAAATAGGCGGACACGCACACATCAGGTTGCGGTCGCCGTATGCCTGGTCGACGCGACGCACAGGCGGCCAGTACTTGCGGTGCACGAGCCCGGCCACCGGGTAGACCGCTTTCTCCCGGGTGTACGGGTGCGTCCACTCCCCGACAATCACCGAAGCGGCGGTGTGCGGCGCGTGCACCAGCGGGTTGTCGTCGGCCGGCCAGACACCGGATGCCACGGCATCCGCCTCGCCCTTGATGGCGATCATCGCTCGCACGAAGCGATCGAGTTCATCGAGATCTTCGGACTCGGTCGGCTCCACCATCAAGGTGCCCGCCACCGGGAACGACATCGTCGGCGCATGGAAGCCGTAGTCGATGAGGCGCTTGGCCACGTCATCCACGGTCACGCCGGTGGCTTCCCGCAGCGGACGCAGATCGAGGACGCACTCGTGCGCCACGAGCCCATTGTCGCCCGCGTAGAGCACGGGGAAGTGCTCCCGCAGCCGCGCGGCGATGTAGTTGGCCGAAAGCACCGCGGCACCGGTTGCGCGACGCAGACCGTCAGCGCCCATCATGCGCACGTAGGCCCAACTGATCGGGAGGATCGACGGTGAACCATACGGCGCCGCTGACACCGGGGCGCCGCGGTGCTCGTACTCCCCCGCCGAGCCGGTCGTCAGGTCGAAAGCAGGATGCGCGACCGACTGCGCCAAGGGATGCCCGGGCAGATACGGCGCGAGGTGTGCCTTCGCCGCGACCGGGCCGACGCCCGGGCCGCCCCCACCGTGCGGGATGCAGAACGTCTTGTGCAGGTTGAGGTGCGAGACGTCGCCGCCGAAGTCGCCGAAGCGGGCGTAGCCGAGCAGTGCGTTGAGGTTGGCGCCGTCGACGTAGACCTGACCGCCCGCGGCATGGACGGCATCCGTAATAGCGCGGATCTCGTGCTCGTAGACGCCATGCGTCGACGGGTATGTCACCATCAGCGCGGCCAGATCGTCCGAGTGCTCGGCTACCTTGGCGTGCAGGTCATCCAGGTCGACGTTGCCGAGCTCGTCGCAGGCGACCACGACAACCTTCATGCCGGCCAGCATGGCGCTGGCGGCGTTAGTGCCGTGAGCACTCGACGGAATGAGGCAGGTAGTGCGGTGCACATCTCCGCGCGCGCGGTGGTAACCACGGATTGCGAGCAGCCCGGCGAGCTCACCCTGGCTTCCGGCGTTGGGCTGAAGCGAGACGGTGTCGTAGCCCGTGACCTCGGCCAGCCAAGTCTCGAGGTGCGAGATCATTACGAGGTAACCCTCGACATCCGCTCCCGGAGCGAAGGGGTGGATGTTTGCAAACTCGGGCCAGGTGACCGCGGTCATCTCGGAAGCCGCGTTCAACTTCATCGTGCAGGAGCCGAGCGGGATCATTCCACGGTCGAGGGCGTAGTCCTTGTCGGCGAGGTACTTGAGGTAGCGCATCATCGCGGTCTCGCTGTGATGCGTGGTGAAGACAGGGTGGGTGAGGAAGTCGCTCGTTCGACGCAACACACCCGGAATCGCCGCGTCGGCAGAGGCCGCCCCCCCTGAGACCCCGAAGAGGGCGTCCAGGTCGACCTCGATCTGCGGCAGCGCACCGCTGGTGGTGCGCTCGGCGCTCACCTCGTCGAAGCTGAACGAGACCCGGTCGCGGTCGACCATGTGCAGCAGGATGCCGCGCTCCCGCGCCGCCGCGACGAGCTCCGCCGCGCGGGCAGGCACGTGCACGGTGAGTGTGTCGAAGAAGTGCGCGTGCTCGACTCCGATGCGGGCAGCACGAAGCTTCGCCGCGTATCCCGCCGTCTTCTGCGCAACCTCGCGCGCGATCCGGGTGAGTCCGCCCGGGCCGTGGTACACCGCGTACATCGCAGCCATCACAGCCAGCAGCACTTGCGCCGTGCAGATGTTGCTCGTCGCCTTCTCGCGACGAATGTGCTGCTCGCGCGTCTGCAGGGAGAGGCGGTATGCCGGGTAGCGGTCGGCATCCTGTGAGACACCGACGAGACGGCCGGGAAGCTGCCGCTCGAGCCCGGCGCGCACAGCCATATAGCCGGCGTGCGGGCCACCGAAGCCCATCGGTACACCGAAGCGCTGGGTGGTGCCGACCGCGACATCCGCTCCAAAATCGCCTGGAGAGGCGATCAGAGTGAGGGCCAGCAGGTCGGCGGCGACGATGGCGAGGCCGCCGTGCACGTGCGCGGCGGCGACGATGGCGGCGGGGTTCCAGAGACGGCCAGACGCGCCGGGGTACTGGATGGCGACGCCGAAGCTCTCCGGGATTTCGACATGCTCGATCAGCGTGTCGGCGACCGAGCCCGTCGACATCAGCGCGAGAGGGAGCTCGACCAACTCGATCCCGAGCGGTTCCGCCCGGCCACGCAGCAGCGCTTTGGTCTGTGGGAAGAGGTCCGCGTCGATGACAAAGACGTTCGAGCTCGAACCGGATGCACGGCGAGCCAGCAGCATCCCCTCAACCGCCGCGGTGCCCTCGTCAAGCATCGAGGCGTTGGCCGTGTGCAGCCCGGTCAGATCGGTGACCATGGTCTGGAAGTTGATGAGCGCCTCGAGCCGGCCCTGCGAGATCTCGGGCTGGTATGGCGTGTAGGCCGTATACCAACTGGGATTCTCGAGCACGTTGCGCTGAATGACCGCCGGCGTGATCGTGCCGTAGTAACCGAGACCAATCATCGAGCGACGCACGGTGTTGGTGTCAGCGAGAGCGCGAAGCTCCGCGAGGGCCTCGCGCTCGGTTGCGGGGGCCGGGATGCTGCTGGGGGCGTCGGCAACGCGGATGGCGGTGGGGACCGCGGCATCCATCAAGGCGTCGATGCTGTCGTAGCCGATGGCCTCGAGCATGGTCAGTTGGGCGAAGGAATCCGTGCCGATGTGACGGTCGGCGAACTGGTCTGTCATGTGGGGGAAGTCCTCTGGTGCTTAGTCGGTGAGTGCGGCGTACTCGGCTGCGTTCAGCAGCGCGGGCAGTTCGGTGAAGCGGATCTTGACCATCCAGGCATCGCCGAAGGGGTCAGCGTTTACGAGGTCCGGCTGATCGACGACGGCCTGGTTGATCTCGACCACCTCGCCGGCGATCGGTGCGAACAACTCACCGACCGACTTCGTCGACTCGATTTCGCCGACGACCGTGCTGGCCGCGACTCTCGTGCCCACCTTCGGCAGGTCGACGTAGACCACGTCACCCAGCTTCTCGGCCGCGTATGCGGTGATACCGACGGTCGCGATGTCACCGTCGACGGCGACCCATTCGTGGTCGGCGGTGTACCCCAGGTCGGCGGCAGGCTCGGTCATGACTTCTTCTCTCGTGTGTAGAACGGCAGGGAGACGACGGATGCGGGCACGCGGGTACCGCGGACATCCAGATGCAGCAGGGTGCCGAGGGCTGCGAAGTCCGGGTCGACGTAGGCCAGCGCAACCGGGACGCCGAGGGTCGGCGACAGCGCGCCGGAGGTGACGACGCCGACTACCTGGGCGCCGTCGGGGAGCACGATCGAGTAGCCAGCCCGACCGGCACGCTTGCCCTCGGCCACCAAACCGACCAGGACCCTGGCATCGGGGGCGGGTCCCTCCTCGATGGCGCCGCGACCGACGAAGTCGCCCTCTTTGCTGAGAGCCACCACCTTGCCCAAGCCGGCCTGTACCGGCAGGGCGTCGGTACTCAGTTCGTGACCGTAGAGCGGCATCCCGGCTTCGAGACGCAGGGTGTCGCGCGCGGCCAGACCGGCGGGGACCAGGCCCGAGCCGCCGCCCGTCTCGAGCAGAGCGACCCAGAGCTCGGCCGCCGCGACCGGGCCGAGGTAGAACTCGAAACCGTCCTCGCCGGTATACCCGGTTCGCGCGAGCAGAACGTGGTGGCCACGGAAATCGGCCGCGATTGCACGGTAGTACTTCAGGTGGTCGAGCCCCGTCACGTCGAAACCGTCGACGTTGCGCAGCACCTCCTCGGCGATCGGACCCTGCATCGCGATCAGGGCAATTTCGTCACTCTCATCCTCCACCAGACAGTCGAACATCGCGCAGCGGTCGCGCAGTTGCTCGGCAACAAGGGCACGGTTCGACGCGTTGGCAACCACCAGGTAACGGTCGTCGCCGGTGCGATAAACGACCAGGTCATCCAGGATGCCGCCGTCGCGCTCCAGAAGGAGCGAGTACTTCGCCTGCCCCTCCGCAATCGCCGACAGCTTGCCCGCGAGTGCGTAGTCGAGCGCCTCTGCGGCCTCGGGACCGACGACCAGGATCTCGGCCATGTGGCTCAGATCAAAGAGCCCACCCGCTGTGCGGACCGCGTGGTGCTCAGCCAGATCGGAGCTGTACCGCAACGGCATCTGCCAGCCGGCGAAGTCGGTGAACAGCGCACCCGCCTCGACGTGGAGCTCGTGCAGCGGGCTCAACAACTCGTCGAACGGCGCGTCAGCCGCTTCGGGAGTGCCCGGCTCGGGCGGCAACGGATTTGAGGCCGACGGAGCTGGCGGGGTCTGGCGACTCCCGGGATAGAGCGGGCTGTCGGACATCGGCGAGTTCTCTCCTGAGCGCGGTGATTGGCTGCGGTGAACTCCCCCTCTGTCGTGGTGCCTGAGAGTTTCACAGCCCGGAACGGGCGGCTTTCACCGTGGGCGGGAATCGCAAAGCGATTCCTCTTTTCAGAGTGGCCTGGTCGATGCGGTACACGTACCTGAGAGATTGGCGGGGAGGCTTGCTCCTTCGGTGCCGTCCCACCAGCTGACGGCTCTCCCGCATCGCGTGCGGCCTGATATTCAATTGTCTGATCAGCCTAGCAATGCGGTGTTTCGGATGCGTGACGCATCGGTACCGGCAGCTGGCGAAACTGATCACCCTCTTTTGCTGAAAGCAGCTGCTCTACGATTGGCCGAAAGGGTCGTCTTCGTCGTCTTCGTCGTCGTCGGAGTACCCCGCGTTGCTGATGGCGGTGGCAGCCGCCTCCGCGAGATCCTCGAGGTCGTTGAACAGGCCCGGCAGCGTGCTCGAGCGCAGCAGGTGAAGCTGGTCGATCTCGCCCAGCGGCGCGATCGCGGCGAGCTGCCAGGCGGCGCCCACCGGATCGTCTTCCAGCTCCACCGTCGCCGAATACTGCACCTCGCCGAACTCGGCACCCACGGCGAGTGAACGGCGCACGGTTTGCTCGACGCGATCACGGGTGGGTTCTAGGCTGTCATCCCAGGCGAGCTCGCCGAGTTCGGTCACCAGGGCGCGCGGATAGGGATCGTCGGAGAGCCACTCGACGACGCGAAAGCGGCGGGTGCCCTGCGCGACGAGCGCGATGAATCCCTCGGCGCTGTCGAGCTGCGTGATGCGCGCGATGGTGCCGATGTCGAAGCGGTGCTCGCCGCCCCCTACCTCCTGACCACGCTCAATCAGCACGACGCCGAACTCGGAGGGCTCCTCTCGAAGCACTTGGCCGAGCATCGCGAGGTAGCGCTCCTCGAACACACGGAGCACGAGAGGCATCGACGGGAAGAGCACCGAGCCGAGCGGGAATATCGGCAGCTCGACAATCCCACCGGGCGCCGCTGGTTCCGTCATGATTGCAGCTCACTCATGATGACGCGATAACTCGGCAACGCGGTCACGCGTTGTCGCGGATCCAGTGCCAGTCGTCTTGGCTGAGGTCGTAGCGGTCGGGCTCAAGCTGCCCGGTGCCCGGAGTGAACTCGCCTTCTGGCTCGCCCCCGGCTGCGACGACCGCGTCGAGAATCTCCTCAGTGAGGGCCTCGTTGTGGTGATGTTTCAGCCAGGCTTGGGTATCGGTGCCGAGGTGCGGCCACCAGGATGCTGCGCTCATGCCTTTAGCGTAGCGACGTCACTCCGTGAGGGCGGCGGCGGCGAGTAACGCGTCCGGATGGCTGGGCAGAAGCACGTGCGCGCCGGGTTCGAAATGGGCCACAATCGGACCGTGGCCGTTCTGACCGTGGCGGGACCGACCCGCTACTGCATCCCGCCCGCGGACTGCGGCGCGAAGATCGCCCACAGCAGCGCGAGGTAGATGAGCCCGAAGATCGTCGGGCCGGTGCTCGTGACGAGACTCGTGCGCTTGGCATTCTGGATGATGCGCGCGGTCAGGGCGCTCGTCGTGTCGAGTGCTGTGAGGTCGGAGGCGATTGCCTTCATCTCGGCGGCCGCCGAGTACTGAGCCGCGAATCCGAGGATGCCACCAGCCAACAGAATGAGCGCGAGCGCGAGCCGGATCGGTGTCGGCATGTGCCCGATGCCGGCCATGACGAATCCGACGGATGCCGCGAGCAGCAGGGTCGGGGCCAACTGCGAGGCGATGATGTGCCAGCGGGCGGAGACCCACATTCCGTGAAGCTCGTGCTCGGTCATCCGGTGCTCCTTCACTGTGCCTGGTCGTGATCCGTTCCGAGCCTACGGCTGGCATCGCCTACCGATCCGTTTCGCCCGCTCCTTCGGGAGGTGCGGCCGCGAGTTCGACGCGCTCACGCAGATAGCTGGCAAAGGGACGCAACGTTTCCGGGCTGCGACTCGCATTCCAGCTGACGGTGAGCTCGCCGTCTCGCAGCACGAGCGGTCCAAGCTTGCCCAGAGTGTCGTCGAGCGGCAGCGGCAGCGCGTCGAAATTGAGCGTGTCGTGGTTGCTGAATCCCGCCTTGCGCGCCGCCTCGCGCAGCTCGCGACGCTCCTCGCCTGAGACCGAGGTGTAGTTCGGATGCTTCGGATCCCGCGCCCGCGTCACCGCGCCGGTTGCGAACAGCGCGCCGTCTCGGGTGAGCAACACCACGCCGAGACGCCAGACGGGGCAGACCATGACGAACTTCGCGGGCCACGGAATGAGCAGTACACGATGTGCGGGGCGGTACTCGGCCAGCGTCTCGGTGCGGGCTCCGGACGACCGCAACTCGGTGATCGCCGCAGCGATCGTGGCCATGACGGATGCCGCTGCATCCGTCATGGGGTCGCGAGTCCCTCGGGGAGTGCGAGAGCGGCGGGCATGAGAGTCAGCCTAGAACGTGCACAACACGGGTCGTTTCGCGCGATCGGTCACTCGCTCCTGCTCCTCGGTACCCGTGATCGTCAGCCCAGCCTTTTGATAGCCTCCGCAGATGCCACAGCTTCGGGAACGTCTCCGATCCGAGCGCGCGCCGCTAGCGATCCATTTGGTCGTGTTGGTCCTCGGCTTCGTCGCTCTCGCGATCGTCGCGAGCCGCGAATGGTTCTTTTACGACGACTGGTATTTCCTCGTGAAGGACCCGAGCGTCATCTGGGCACCGCACGTTGGGCATTGGAACACCGTGCCCGCGCTGCTCTTCCGGGCGACGCAGGGGATCTTCGGGATGGATTACTACCTCCCGTTCGCGATCCCCGCGATCCTGGTGCATCTGGGCGCTGTGCACCTGGTGTGGCGGATCACGGTTCGGGTCGGGGTCCGGCCTTGGCTCGCGACGGCGTTCTCGGTGCTGCTCGTCTTCCTGGGTGCGGGAGCGGAAGCGATCGACTGGGCGGTGCAGATCGGCTTCGTCGGCGCACTGACTGGGCTGCTCGGAGTCATCGTGCTTCTCGACCGGGAACGAATCGGCGTTGGTCGCACCCTGGCCGCCTCGGCACTCGTGCTGGTCTCGCTCGCGAGCTCGGAGGTCTGCCTCCCGTTCATCCTGGTGGCAATCGTGAACGCGCTGCTGCGACATGGGTGGCGCCGCAGCCTGGCCGTGTTTGCCGTCCCGCTCGCCGCCTTCGCGACGTGGTACCTCGTGATTGGCCACACCGATCCGTCGACCGGTCGTGCGCGGGGGCTTGGGCAGGTGCTTCTGGTTCCGCAGTACGCCGTGTCGATGCTGAGCGACGGACTCGGACGGGTTTTCCCGATCCCGCTGCTCGGGGGGCTCGTGTTCGTCACCCTAGGGGTGTGGTGGCTCTTCACGCTCCGGCAAACCTTCCGCGGGGGCGAGACGACGACCCGCATCGCGTACCTGTTGTTCCTTGTCGCGCCGGTCTTCGCGCTGCTCACGGGCTACTCGCGCATTGGAGGCGGACTCGATACGGCAGCCTCCTCACGGTATGTCTATGTCATCGTGATGGCGATCAGTCCGCTTCTGGCGCTGGGATTCGACCGGCTGACCCAGCGCGCGCCCGTTCTGCCTACCGTGGTGCTGGTGCTGATCTTGGCCGCGTGGAACGTCGGCGGCCTGGCGATCGCGTTGGACAAGCGCGTTCTGCGCGCGGAGAGCACTCGGGTCGAGCTGGCGCAGGTTGCGGCGCTGCTGGCGTCCAGACCCGGGTGCCTCGCCGATGACAACCGTCCCTCGCCGCAGTGGGCTTCGGATGTCGAGGTAGTCGACGTGAGGTACTGGATCGCGCAGGGCTGGTACCACCCCGCCGCGGAGATTCCGTCGACGCGTGGCTGCGTCGGCTGAGGGTGAGGTGAAGGTGAAACCGAGATAACGGCAGAAATGTCTTACGATCTAAACAACCCGTATTCGGGCCAGAGACCCCAGCTCCCGGATCGGACTACCAATGACGCTGCTCCTCAAGCCTGGTACGGACTGGCAAAGTGTCGCCGAAACTGCCCGGCGACTCGCCCCGGAGGCCTTCGACAGCGATCGAATCCGCAACCTCATCGGGGGCAGTTGGCTCGCCGTAGGGACCACAGGCGAGCACGTCAATCCGGTCGACCAGTCCCCGATCCTCGGCCCGCCGCGGGTGGATCACGACACCGCCGTCGCCGCCGTCGCTGACTCGGTTCGCCAGCACCACGAGTGGGCCAGCGTGCCGCTTGACGAGCGGGTCACAAGGGTGAGGGCCGCGCTCGACGGGCTCCGTGACAGCCGCGACGCGATCGCCATGCTGCTGGTCTGGGAGATCGGGAAGCCGTGGAAGATCGCGTGCGCGGACATCGACCGCTGCATCGAGGGCGTCGACTGGTATCTCGGGCAAATCGGGCGGCAACTTGACGGTCGGCGGCCGTTGCCAGGCCCGGTCTCCAACATCGCGTCGTGGAACTACCCGCTGAGCGTTTTGGTGCACGCCGAGCTCGTGCAACTGCTGGCGGGCAATGCCGTCATCGCCAAGACTCCCTCTCAGGGCGGTTTTCACGCCCTCACTTTGGCGCACGCGATGATGGCGCGTGCCGGGCTCCCGGTCACCCTGCTGTCAGGCGTCGGAGCTGAGCTGGCGGATGCCCTCGTCTCGTCTCCCGGTCTTGGTGCACTTGCCTTCGTCGGGGGCCGATCGAACGGCCGTGCGGCAGCGGAGACCCTCGCGAACTTCGAAAAGCGACACATTTTGGAACAGGAAGGGCTGAACGCGTGGGGTATCTGGGACTACTCGAACTGGGATGAGCTCGCCCCGATCCTCCGTAAGGGCTTCGAGTACGCCAAACAGCGCTGTACGGCGTACCCGCGCTATGTGGTGCAGCGGCGACTCTTCCCGACGTTCCTGGAGATGTACCTGTCGGTGATCGGAAACCTTCGATTCGGGCATCCGCTCGCCGTGGAGAATGCCGCAGACGACCTGCCGGATCTCGAGTTCGGTCCCGTGATCCAGAAAGTCAAAGCCACCAGTTTGCGCGCCCAATACGACGAGGCGATCGCGATGGGAGGCATTCCGCTCTATCACGGGGATCTGA
>JAYWDH010000150.1:0-4440 GCA_043779945.1 Microbacteriaceae bacterium | reverse complement strand
CGTCGAAGAACGAGCAGGAGCAGTTCGCGTGACCGGCGCGCTTCGGGTGAGCCGGGTGCCGCGGATGGCACTCGCAACGGTGGCCGCTGTCGCGCTCGCCACCCTGTGCCTGCTGGCCGAGGAAACCCCCGGAACGACCTCGGGATACCTCGCGAAGATCAACAACACCACCAACACCGCCGCGACGGCCCAGTACTTCAGCTGCACGAGCGCCGAGGCCAGCGACAAGGCGAACGCGTATTTCCAGTATTACCTGGACCAGGCATCCGCATCGGCGGCAGCCCCCGACAGCTCCAATGCCACCAACACCGGCACCTACCAGGGCTCGATGACCACGAGCACGGCGACTCCGATCGCATGCTCGCGCGACGCCAATGGTGCATACCTGCTCAACGGAACGACGAGCTTCGTGTCGACCCTGAAGCAATACGTCAACCCCACGACCTTCAGCGAAGAGGTCTGGTTCAAGACCACGGTCGCCGCAGGCAAGCTGATCGGGTTCGGCAACGCGCAGCTCGGATCCTCGAGCCAGTACGACCGCCATTTGTACCTCGAGACAACCGGCAAACTCGACTTCGGCACCTACAACGGCGGTCTCCAGCTGGTCACCACCCCGGGAACGGTCACCGACGGCAAGTGGCACCATGCTGTCGGCACCATGTCGCCCGCGACGGGCATGAAGTTGTATCTGGACGGCGCGCTGGTGGCATCAAACGCGGCGTACGTCACCCCCGAGAACACGACAGGTTACTGGCGGGTCGGCTACGACAACACCAACGGATGGCGCAACAACGGAAGCGTCTACTTCTTCTCCGGCCAGATGCGATATGCGGCCGCGTACTCGGTCGTGCTGACGGCCGCGCAAATCGGGGACCACTGGGCGGCGGGGCAATGACACGGTAATCGTTTTGGCGTTCTCGTCGACCGCGAGCCCCCAGGCTCGTTGAGCGGATTCGATAGGCTGGAGCGTAATCCCGCCCTAACCCTGAGGGAGTCCGCATGCCCGCCATCGTTCTGATCGGCGCCCAATGGGGCGATGAAGGCAAAGGAAAAGCCACCGACCTGCTTGGCAGTCGAGTCGACTACGTCGTCAAGTTCAACGGCGGAAATAACGCGGGCCACACCGTCGTCATCGGCGACGAGAAGTACGCGCTGCACCTGCTACCGTCCGGCATCCTGACCGCCGGCGTCACCCCAGTCATCGCGAACGGCGTCGTGGTCGACATCGAGGTGTTGTTCCACGAGCTCGACGCGCTCCTGGCTCGCGGGCTCGACGTGTCGAAGCTGCTGATCAGCGCCAACGCGCACATCATCACCCAGTACCACCGCACGATGGACAAGGTCACCGAGCGCTTCCTCGGCAAGCGGAACATCGGCACGACTGGGCGCGGGATCGGACCGGCGTACGCTGACAAGATCAATCGGGTCGGCATCCGGATTCAGGACATCTTCGATGAGAACATTCTGCGTCAGAAAGTGGAGGGCGCCCTCGATCAGAAGAACCACCTACTGGTCAAGGTCTACAACCGGCGCGCCATCGCCGTCGACGAGATCGTGGCCGAGCTGCTGAGCTACGCCGAGCGGCTGCGGCCGATGGTCGCCGACACCGGGCTGATCCTGAACCAGGCGCTCGACGCCGGCAAGACCGTGCTGTTCGAAGGCGGGCAGGCCACGATGCTCGACGTCGATCACGGAACGTACCCCTTCGTCACCTCCTCGAACGCCACCAGTGGCGGTGCCGCGACCGGCTCGGGCGTCGCGCCCAACCGCTTCGACCGCGTGATCGGGATAGTTAAGGCGTACACGACTCGGGTCGGCTCCGGCCCGTTCCCGACCGAGCTGTTCAACCAGCGGGGCGAGTTCCTGCGTGCGAACGGCTTCGAGTTCGGCACCACTACCGGACGCCCGCGACGCTGCGGCTGGTACGACGCTCCGATCGCCCGGTACGCGTCGCGCATCAACGGGATCACCGACTTCGTGCTCACGAAGCTCGACGTGCTGACCGGGCTCGAGAAGATCCAGGTCTGCGTTGCCTACGACATCGACGGGGTGCGCGTCGAGGACGTGCCGGTCAACCAGACCGACTTCCATCACGCGGTCCCGATCTATCAGGAGTTTCCCGGTTGGACCGAAGACATCACGAGGGTCACCTCGTTCGAGCAGTTGCCGAAGAACGCGCAGGATTATGTGCTTGCTGTTGAGGCGATGAGCGGATCGCGCATCTCGGCGATCGGTGTCGGCCCAGGCCGCGACGCGATCGTCGTGCGGCACGACCTGCTGGGCTGAAGGAGTGACCGCCACCCGACCCCCGCGCGAGATCGTCGAGGGGCGCTTCATCCGGCTCGAGCCGTATCGCGCGGCGCACCTGCCCGGGCTGTGGACTGCGCTCGGGCGTCCCGAGGTGTTCGTGGGCGGCTACGGCGGCGGGCCGGTGGGACTGCCGGAGGATGAGGCGGCGTTCCGACTCTGGGCACCGTGGTACTTCCCGCACACTGCGGGCAACACCTACGTGGCGATCGTGCGGGGCGGACCGCACGATGGCGAGGTGGTAGGGGCATCCAGCCTGGCCGACTTCGACGAGGGCCGCGAACACGCGCACATCGGCTGGACCGCATTCGATCCTCGGGTCTGGGGCACGCAGGTGAACCCGGAGGCCAAGCTCCTCATGCTTGGCGTTGCGTTCGACCACGGCTACGGTCGGGTCAAGCTGCAGGCGGACGAGCGCAATGCGCGTTCGCGCGCGGCGATCGCGAAGCTGGGCGCGCAGTTCGAGGGCGTCGTGCGCCGCGATGTGCTGCGAGCCGACGGCACCTGGCGGGACACCGCTGTCTTCTCGGTGCTGGTCGACGAGTGGCCCGCGGTTCGGGCCGGCCTGGAGGCTCGGCTCGAGCCGTGGCGTGACCGGCCCGTGCTGTTCCGGAGCATCTAGAGTCGTGGCATGAGCGCCGAACCGATGAACGACGCGGATGCGCAGGCCGAGCTCGCCGCGATCCGCCTGAGCATCGACAACATTGATGCCGCCCTGGTGCACATGCTCGCCGAGCGATTCAAGTTCACGCAGAAGGTCGGTCGTCTGAAGGCCGCGAGCGGGATGCCCGCCTCCGACCCGGACCGCGAGCGCGTGCAGATCGCCCGGCTTCGCGCGATCGCCATGCAGGCGCAACTCGATCCGGCGTTCGCCGAGAAGTGGTTCAACTTCGTGGTGGCGGAGGTCATCCATCATCACGAGCAACTGGCCACCGGCGCGGTGCCGACCCAGACCGCTACGCCCTCGTGAGCTGGGATCTGAAAGCCCTGCCGCCGGCGGTGGGGCGCACGATGGTGGTCACCGGTGGCAACGCGGGGGTCGGCTATTTCACCAGCGAGCAGCTCGCAGGAGCGGGGGCGCGCGTGATCCTGGCGTCCCGGTCGGCCGAGAAGGCGCAGCGCGCGATCGCCTCGATCTGGAAGCGGGTGCCCAACGCTGAGCTGGTTTTCGTGCACCTCGACCTCTCGTCGCTGGCGTCCATTGCGCGGGCCGCCGCCGAACTCACGGACCTCGGCCCGATCGACGTGCTGATCAACAACGCGGGGATCACTAACCCGAGCGCACGCCGCCGCACGACCGAGGACGACCTCGAGCTCATGGTCGGGGTCAACGCGCTCGGCCACTTCGCGCTCACCGCGCAGCTCTGGCCCGCCCTCCCGCCGACGGCCCGCGTGGTAAGTCTTGGCAGTATGGCCACCCGGATGGTGCGGCTTGGCGTCTCCGACGGTGCAGACGACCTGCTCAGCGAGCGCCGCTACCGTCCGTTCCGCGCCTATGGTCTCTCCAAGCACGCCGTGCACGGCTTCGCCTTCGAGCTGGACCGTCGGATCCGCGAGGCTGGTTCCTCCCGCGAATCGCTGCTCGCGCATCCGGGATTCGCGGTCGACGGCCTCTCGCCGCGCCGCTCGGGTATCAACGATCTGACCCGCTTCCGCCGGCTGAGGGATGGCGCCCTCGCGTTCGTCGCGCAGGGCAAGCAGCAGGGTGCCTGGCCGACGGTGCGCGCCGCCCTCGATCCAGATGCCGCGAGCGGTCAGTTCTTCGGCCCGAACCGCACCCTCAGCGGCGAGCCGATCGCGATCGCGCCGGTGGCCTCGAGTGCCAGCCCGGAGTTCGGGAAGCAACTGTGGGCACTCGCCGAGGAGCGCACCGGAATCAGGTTCGAGGTCTGAGCCTCACCACGGAACCCCTGCTGCGACACCCCCGCCACGCTCGCTAGAACACGAACCAGTCCACCGTGGACAGGGAGATCGCGGCAAATGTCCAGAACAGGATGCCCGCGGCAAGCACGGTCAGCACGAGCACGAGCAGCGGCACGAGCAGCGGCTTGCGAACAGTTCGCGGCCGTAGGACCGACAGCGCCCAGACGTTCGCCGGAACGAGGGCCAGCAGGCCAATGATGGGTCCCGTCG
>JAYWDH010000149.1:0-4451 GCA_043779945.1 Microbacteriaceae bacterium | reverse complement strand
CTCGCTGCTGAATAGCGTTCGCCCATGCGCTGGGACGACCTCTTCGACGATCTGGAGAGCCAACTCGAGCAGGAACTGGGAGCCGAAGACGTCGATCTGCTCGCCGAGGAGGAGCGACTGCGCCTTGGCCGACTCACGCTGCGCGACCGTTTGCTGGCGATGACGCGTCCTGGCGAGGGGGCCGCTGCCGGCACCGACGAACTCCGGCTCGCCCTCCGCGACAGGCAGCTTGCCAGTGTGGCCGTCGGCTCGATCGGGCGCGACTGGCTGGTAGGGGAGCTGCGCGGCCCGCGGCGTGGTTCCTGCCTCGTGCCGCTCGACGCCATCGCGAGCGTGCTGCCAACCACGGACCAACTCGCCCGTAGCCTCAGGGCGGGGGCGGCATCCTTGACACCCTCTTCTGGCGCGGTCTCGATCTCGGCACGCCTCGGGCTGAGCTTCGTACTGCGTGACCTCTGCCGGCGCCGGGCGGCACTCGAGCTCTGCACGGCGTCTGAGGAGCGGCTTCACGGCACTATCGACCGCGTCGGCCGCGATCACATCGACCTGGCCGAGCACGAGGCCGGGGTGCCTCGGCGCGCGGCAGCGGTCACGCGCATTCGGATGCTGCCACTCAAGCAGCTCGTGCTGCTGAAGTTCTAGTGGGCTCTCCCGCGACCGTGCTGCACGATCAGGGAGGGCCAAGGCGCAGAAGCATGCGTACCACCGGTGACCAGCCAGATCTCGCCGCGCCTCGGCATCGAACCGCTGCGTGCAGGTGTT
Source organism: Microbacteriaceae bacterium (assembly GCA_043779945.1). Lineage (GTDB taxonomy): Bacteria > Actinomycetota > Actinomycetes > Actinomycetales > Microbacteriaceae > Lysinimonas. The sequence continues at coordinate 3,689 of JAYWDH010000149.1, read as the reverse complement.
GCGGGTAACGGCCCGCACGGACCCGGATCTGGTTGAAGTGACTACCGCTCTCGGTCGGCGAAAAGCTCGGGAATATCCGCGTAGTCGGCCTGGTGCCAGAGGTTACGGCGGCGGTTCTCCTCGTACTTGCCGGCGATGTAGCCCTCAAGCACGTCGCGCTCGATTCGCCAGTGACCCTGGCCGCCGATCTTGATCGCCGGCAGTTCGCCAGACCTCACCAGCGCGTAAGACTGTGAGACCGAGATGTTGAGTACCTCGGCGGTGTCGGCGAGAGTCAGGAAGCGACCGACCGAGTTGGGCCCCAAGCTCTGCCCGGAATCGGGCGCGGGGGTGTCGAAGGGCATGCCACGATTATGCGCCGCAGGCTTCGGTCGGGACGGGAGTGTGGATAACTCGGAGCGCCGTGGTGGCCCCGGGGCGACCATGTGCCCATGTCTGCTCCGGATGCCGCCCCCTACCCGTCTTCACCCCCGGCGCGAAAGTCCCGCCGTAACGTGCCCGATCTGCGGCTCGTTCTCGGGTTGCTGCTTGTCGTGGGCTCGGTGGTGGGCGTGTTGGGGATCGTCGCAGTGGCTGATCGTCGTGTCACGGTCTACGCGGCGACTTCGACCCTGACTCCGGGGGAGCGGATCGACAGGGGTGACCTGGTGGAACGGACCGTTGCGCTCGACGGGGCCGACGGGCTGTATCTAGGGCGAGGGGACATCCCGAACGGCGGTCTGGTCGTGACCAAGTCGGTCGCCAAGGGCGAGCTGCTTCCTGCCTCAGCGGTCGGGAGCACGGTGGGCGTGCGATCGACCTCGATCGTGCTGCAACTGGCGACGCGCGTGAGCGGCGCGGTCGTGCCCGGGGCGTTGGTGGACTTGTGGTCGGCGCCGAAGGTCGGTGGGGTGAACGCGGCCTTGTCGGCGACGGGGGAGACCGAAGCTCCGCTCGCCCCGACTGTGTTGGTGGCCGGCGCGACGGTGACGAGAGTGCTCGACGCTTCGGCTAACTTCGCGGTCGACGCGAAGGGCAGCCAGGTGGAGGTGCTCGTGCCGCGCAGCAAGGTGGCGCGGGTGCTGCAGGCGATCGCGCAGGGCGACGCGCTCGCCCTGCTGCCGGCCGGGATCCCGGTGGCACAAGCCGAGGCGTCAGGGGCGGGCTCGTGACAGATGTCGCGCTCGCGATGCCGCTGGCCGATGAGCAGCGGCTGATTGCCGATGCACCTCGCCACGGGCACCGAGTGGTTGCGCGCTGCTCGGGCGCCGAGGAGCTGGTGGCCAAACTGTCTGGCGCGGGTGCCGAGCTGGCGGTGGTGTCGGCGTCCCCGCAGTACCTGACTGCGCGAGTGGTCGCGGCGTGTGACGCGCATGGGGTGCGGCTGCTCGCGATCGCCGGGTCGGCGGCCGAGCGGCGGTTCGCGGCATCCGTCGGCGTCGTCGACGCGCTCGATGGGCCGTTCGCGTGGTCGTCACCGCCCGCGGTTCCGGACGTCGAGGTCGACGAGGAGACCCACCTGCGACCCGTGCGGCTGAGTGACCCGGAACGCGGACGCAGCAGCCGCGGCCGCGTCATCGCGGTCTGGGGTCCGGATGGCGCGCCCGGCCGGACGAGCATCGCCATCGCCCTCGCGGCCGAACTGGCAGAAGCCGGCGCGACGGTCGCCCTCGCCGACGCGGACACGCGAGCTGCCGCCATCGCTCCCGCCCTCGGCTTGCTCGACGAGGCACCCGGTTTCGCCGCCGCCTGCCGCCTCGCGGGCGGCGGAAGCCTCGACCGAGCCCAGTTCGAGCGAATCGCCCAGGGTCACCGGGTTGGCCGCTCTGAGATCCAGGTGCTCACCGGGATCGGCCGCGCGAGCCGCTGGCCCGAACTCACCGCTGAGCGCGTCGCGGGCATGCTGAATGCCGCCCGTGACTGGGTCGAGATCACGGTCGTTGACGTCGCGTCGAGCTTCGAGCGCGACGAGGAGCTGATGAGCGACCTGCACGCCCCACGCCGAAATGCCGCGACGATTGAGGTGTTGCGCTCCGCCGAGCGGATCATCGCGGTAGGGTCGGCCGACCCGGTCGGGCTGTCGCGCTTTCTGCGCGCGCACGCCGAGCTCGCCGAAATGGTTGAGCCGGATCGCATCACCACCGTGATCAACAAGGTGCGTCCGGGCGCGATCGGTCTCAATCCCGCGTCCCAGGTGCGTCAGACGCTGGCACGCTTCGGCGGAATCGACGACCCGGTGCTCGTCCCCTGGGATCTGGCTGCCTTCGATGCCGCGCTGCTCGGCGGCCGAACCCTGCTCGAGGTCGCACCGCGCTCGGCGGCACGGGCTGCGATCCGCGAGCTGGCTGCGCAGCTGGGGCCCGCGCCAGCACCCCCGCCGAGAACTTTGCGCAAACGACTCGCCTTCACACGCTAACGTCCCATCATGAGTGTCGAACTGTCGAATACACGCGTTCTGGTCACCGGCGGCAGCGGATTTGTCGGCTCGCACGCCATCGTCCAACTGCTAGACGCCGGCTACCGAGTCCGCACGACCGTACGGAAGATGGCGAGGGCGAGCGACGTTCGCGCGCTCGTGACCGCCGCGGGCGCATCCGGGGCTGATTCGATCGAGTTCGCCGCCGTCGATCTGACCAGCGACGACGGCTGGGCCGAGGCGATGGATGGTTGCACCTTCGTGCTGCACGTAGCGTCGCCGTTCCCGGTTGAGCAGCCGAAGGACGAGAACGAGCTGATCGTCCCGGCCCGCGACGGGGCGCTCCGAGCGCTCCGCTTTGCGCGCGATGCCGGGGTGAAGCGGGTCGTGCTCACGAGCTCCTTCGCGGCCGTTGGCTACAGCCCGAAGGCGAGCTCCGGCGACTACACCGAGACCGACTGGACCGACCCGGCCCAGCCGGGCATCACGCCGTACGTGAAGTCGAAGACGATCGCCGAACGCGCCGCCTGGGACTTCGTGGCCCGCGAAGGCAACGGCCTCGAACTCGCGGTTGTCAATCCGGTCGGCATCTTCGGCCCGGCTTTCGGCACCGACCTTTCCAGCTCGGTCGAACTGCTGCGCATCATGCTTACCGGCGGTGTCCCGGTCATCCCGCCGATCTCGATCTCGATTGTCGATGTGCGGGATGTCGCATCCCTCCACCTGCTCGCGATGACCCATCCGGCGGCGGCCGGTGAGCGGTTCCTCGCGGTGGCCGGGCCGCCGATAACCTTCGGGGAGCTGGCGACCCTCTTGCGCGCACACCTCGGCCCATTGGCCGCCAAGCTGCCCAAACGCACCATCTCGGCCGGCCTGGTGCGTTTTCTCGCGGTGTTCGTGCCGCGGCTGCGCGAGATCGTGCCGCAGCTCGGTCAGGTGAAGGGTGCGAGCCACGAGAAGGCGACCACGCTGCTCGGCTGGCGGCCGCGTTCGAACACCGAGGCGGTCGAGGCATCCGCTGACAGCCTGCTCGCGCTGGGTCTCGTCGCGTCGTGACGGGTGTGACCCCGTAACCTTAGACGGTGTCGACGCTCTCCGACCTCATGGTGGCCAATGGCCGCTCCACTGACGCGGACGTCGAGTGGCTGCACCTGCTGGTCGCCGATTCGCAGCTGGTCGCCGACCTTGCCTTCGCCGACATCGTGCTCTGGGTGCCCATCCAGACCGGCACCTTCATCGCGGTCGCCCACTCGCGGCCGTCCTCGGCGGCCACCTTGTTCTATCGCGACTTCGT
>JAYWDH010000148.1:0-12217 GCA_043779945.1 Microbacteriaceae bacterium | reverse complement strand
CATCCGGGGTCAGTTCGTCATCGCTCAGGGGCACCAGGAACGCCATGGCCACAGCCTAGGGGCAGGCTCAGGCGTCCGAGGCGCCGAGGTTGCTACGCGGCGATGCTCGTCGCGGTGCCCTGGATCGTGGACACTCCGTCGAAGACACCGCTACGGATCGCCTGGAACACCTCGACGGCGGCCTGCGCCAACTTGCCGTGGCTTCCGAACACCGTGCGCCGGACGCTCGGCTCGTCGTGGATCGACACCCGGGCATTCTCGACCGCCGGGTCTACGATCCGCGCGCCGAGCGAGCGAGCCCAGGCGGCGGTCAGTTCCGCAACCACCGGATCGGTCGAGACGACGCGCACCTGGTCGCCCCGGGCGAACGGACGCGTTCGTACCAAAGTGCGAGCGATCAGTCCGGCGCCGAGGTAACTGACGAGCTGCTCGTCGCTGATCCAGGACGGAACGCCGAGCACGTTGTCCTGGTCGATCAGCAGCAGTTCGTCCAACTGCTCGCCGGAGTCGCGCCAGGCCACGCGATCGCGCGGGGCGAACCCGTTCGTGTCCGGGCCTGCAGCATCCACCGAACCGACGATGAAACCGCGTCCGTGGCGGGCCGGTCGAAGTCGAAGGCGCCCCTCGGTCGGCCGCGGAACGGTCACGCGGATTTCCCGAGCCCGTGCCGAATGGGCAAGAGCCGGAACACGGGTCAGCGGGGCTCCGGGGCTGTGCCTTTGGGCAGCCTGGACGGAGGCCCCAGAGTTGGTCTGAGCGGTCATCGAAGTTGTCATCTGATTAGTCACGTTGACGGCTGCAACCGATGCGGACGCATGACTATTCCATGCTGGGAACGTCCAGTGAGCGTCCAGGCTGATGGGCGACTCGGTGCTCGCCGCCGTGGCCTCAGAAGACCTTCCCGGGGTTGAGGATCCCCAGCGGGTCGAAGACCTGTTTCAGCTCCTTCTGCAGCTGCACTGAGTCGTCGCCAAGCTCGTCGCGCAGCCAGCGTTTCTTCAGAATCCCGACCCCGTGCTCGCCAGTCAGCGTGCCCCCGAGCCGCAGGCAGTCAGCGAAGAGTTCGTCAGCTGCCGCCCAGACGCTGTCTGGCACTTCGACGTGGCCATCAACCTCATCGCCCTGGAAGACGAAGTTTGGGTGCAGGTTGCCGTCCCCGGCGTGCGCGACCGTTGGGATGTCGATCCCGTACTTGGTCTCGATCCGCTCGATGGCCGCGAACATCGCCGGCAGCGCGCTGCGCGGGACGGCGACATCCTCGATGAGCACGGTTCCACGCGCCTCCATAGCGGGATGGAAGGAACGGCGGATCACGAACAGCTTCTCGCCCTCCGCGCGATCGGTTGTGAGCTCAGCCTCGCCGCCGAGCGAACGGATCACCGCGAGCGCGTCGCCGGCCTCGGTTTCGGCACCCGTGCCATCCGACTGCACCAGGAGTTGAGCGCCACGGCCGTCTGAGCTTCCGAGTTCCATCCCCAGATACGCGCCGATGGCCTCGAGCGCGCGGCCGTCAAGCAGTTCCATAACCGCGGGCTTGATGCCGCTCGCGACGATCACCGCAGCCGCTCTCGCGGCAAGCTCGACGCTCGCGAACGAGGCGCTGATCGTCGCGACGTTCCCGCGCGGCAGCGGGCGCAGCTTGAGAGTGGCTTCCACGACGATGCCGAGCGTGCCCTCCGAGCCGATCATCAGCGCCGTGAGGTCGTAGCCGGTGACACCCTTCACGGTGCGGTGGCCGAGTTGGATCAGTCGGCCGTCGGAAAGCACCACCTTCAGCCCGAGAACAGCCTCGCGCGTGACCCCGTACTTCATGCAGAGCAGACCGCCAGCGTTGGTGGCGATGTTGCCACCGATCGTCGAAATCGCCTTACTGGCCGGATCGGGTGCCCACCACAGCCCGCGCTCGGCGAGCACTGCGTTGAGGTCGCCGTTGAGCACGCCCGGCTCGACCACCGCGAGTTCGTCGTCGATCGAGATCTCGAGGATGCGGCTCATCGAGCGCGTCGAAAGGACCAGTTCGCCCTTGCTTGCAATAGCGGCACCCGCCAGACCGGTGCCCGCACCGCGCGGGACCACCGGGATCCGGTGAGCGGTCGCGAAGCGCATCGTCGCCTGCACCTGCTCGATCGTGGTCGCCTCGACCACCGCGAGCGGCGCCGTCGGTGAGACATGACCCGATTTGTCCGCGCGTGCCGCGTTCAGGGTCGCGAGGTCGAGGCGGACCGCGTCACCGAGCTCGGCGACGAGCTCCGCCACGACTTCCACCCGCAGTTGCTCCCGCGCGGCCGCCTCCGCGACGCCATCCGCTGCGGCGGTGCTGCGGGGTGCCTCCATGGTCATGGTGCGAGGATACCCGATCGGATCTTCGGCGGCCCGGTGGGAGGCCATGGAGGGTGGCACCAGCGATGTCCGATTTCCGCTGATAACTCTCGGTCGGCCGTGCGATGGTTGAGCCGTGGATGAGGACTACGAGCGGACGGTGTTCGATCGACGCTACGGCGCTCTCGCGTCGCGCGACGCGCGGTTCGACGGCCAGTTCATCGCCGGTGTGCACACCACGGGCATCTACTGCCGCCCGAGTTGCCCGGCGATGACCCCGAAACCCGGCAACGTCAGCTTCTACCGCACCGCTGCGGCCGCGCACGAAGCAGGCCTGCGTGCCTGCAAGCGTTGCCAGCCGGATGCCGTGCCGGGCTCCCCCGACTGGAACCTCACCGACGACCTGGCCTCCCGTGCCATGCGACTGGTGCACGACGGGGTCGTGGAGCGCGAGGGTGTCGAGGGTCTCGCCCACCGCCTGGGGTACACCTCCCGTCACGTGACGCGCGTACTGCGCGCCGAACTCGGCGCTGGGCCGCTCGCTCTGGCTCGCGCAAACCGCGCGCAGACCGCGCGCTCCCTTCTTGCCGCCACCGAACTGCCCGTGAGCGACATCGCCTTCGCTGCGGGCTTCGGCAGCCTGCGGCAGTTCAACGAAACGATCGCGACGGTGTACCGGAGCACCCCGACGGAGTTGCGTCGAATAGCCAGAACGGGCACGCTTGCGGGCGCGTCGGCACCGGGCGCCCGCGTCAACGATTTGGCAACGCCCCTCACTTTGCATCTGCCGGCGAGGTCACCATTCGACGGCCGCGGGCTCTTCCGTTTCTTCGCCGATCACGCGATCCCTGGCCTTGAAGTCGGCGACTTCACCTCGTTCTCGCGCCCACTTTCCCTGCCCGGTGGCCGAGCCGATGTCACCGTGCGGCTCGACCCGAAGCGCACCGGTGTGATCGTCACGGCGCAGCTCGCCCGTCTCGCGGACCTGCCCGCACTGTCGTCGCGCGTGCGGCGGATGTTCGACCTTGACGCGGATTCCGTCGCCATCGACGAGGCCCTCTCGGCCGATCCGGTGCTCGCACCGCTCGTCGAGGCGGTGCCCGGCATCCGGATCCCCGGCGGAGCGGACGGTGCCGAGACGCTCTTCCGCACCCTGATTGGCCAGCAAATTTCGGTCGCCGCGGCACGCACGGTGGTGAGCCGCCTGGTGGGGGCACTCGGCGAGGGGCAGTTCCCGTCCGCGTCGGTCATCGCCGAGCGCGGTGGTGAGGTGCTGCGCGGGCCGGCGAACCGGGTGGCCACCATCATCCGGGTCGCGAACGCCCTGGCGAGCGGCGCGCTCCGACTCGACCTCGAGACTCCCGCTGCCGAGCTGCGTGCCCAGTTGCTCGCGCTGCCGGGGGTCGGACCGTGGACCGCCGGCTACCTCGCCCTCCGCGCCCTGGGCAACCCGGATACCTTTCTGGAGAACGATCTGGTGATCCGGCAGAGCGCCGACGCTCTCGGGCTGCCCGGCGCCCCAAACGCGCTCGCCAAACGCGCCGGCGCGTGGGCGCCCTGGCGCAGCTACGCGAGTCTGCAACTCTGGCGGCATCGACCAGCCCGGCAACTCCCCGGCGTGGGCGGCTCTACCATCGGGTCATGACCGATGACGCCGCAGGCGTGAACCTCTCCGACGTGAATCCCGTTCCCGGAGAGAGCGCGGGGCAAAGGCTCGAACGGAACTGGGGCGAGATCCTGCAAGAACTGCGCGTGCTGCAGACGGGTACCCAGATCATCACCGGTTTCCTCCTGGCGATGGCGTTCCAACAGCGCTTCACGACTTTGACACCCTTCGAAATTGTGATCTACCTGACGCTGGTGATCTTCTCGATTCTCGCGGCCGTGCTCTCCCTGACACCGGTTGCTCTGCATCGGGCGCTGTTCCGTCGACACGAGAAGGTATTCCTGGTGCGGGCTGCGCAAGTGATCTTGCGCTTCGCGCTGTTGATCGTCGCTGTCACGCTGAGCGGGATCGCGATGTTGATCTTCGACGTGGTCGTCAGCATCCCGGCGGGCTGGATCGTTGGCGGACTTGTCTTTCTCAGCTGCGGCGTCGCGTGGGCGCTGATGCCGTACGCCGCCCGATTGTCACGCACCCGGTAGCCATGCGGCCGAACTAAGCGGTCCGGGCCGCCGGCTTCTTCCGAGGACTTGTCGCCTTCTTGGTCGGCGTTGCCGCGCGCTTGCTCTCCACACTGCGGCGCAGCGCCTCCATGAGATCGAGCACCTCGCCTCCACTGCGACCCACGACACGCCCGAATGTGGCTTCGGTGTCGAGGGCGTCACCGTGCTCGAGCTTGGCCTGTACGAGGGTGCGTAGTTGCGCCTGGTAGTCGTCAGTGAACTTCTCGGGCGTGAAGTCGCTCGAGAAGCTCTCAACGAGCTGCTTCGACATCTTCAGCTCGGCATCCGTGATCGCGGGTACCTCGTCGAGCTCGGGAAAACGAGCCTCACGCACCTCGTCGTCCCACAGCAGGGTCTGCAGCATGAGCACGTCGTCATAGACCCGCAGGGCGGCTAGCCGCGTCTTCTGGCGCAGGGCAAACTGAACGATAGCGGTGCGATCCGTCGCCTGCAGCGTCTCGCGCAACAGCACGTAGGCCTTCGTCGACTTCGAGTCGGGAGCGAGGAAGTAACTCTTCTCGAACATGATCGGGTCGACCTGATCGCTCGGCACGAACTCGACCACGTCGATGTCCTTGCTGCGCTCGGCGGGCAGCGACGCGAGATCTTCGGGCGTAAGGATCACGGTGTCGTCGCCATCGACATAGGCCTTGGCGATGTGTTCGAAGTCGACGATCTCGCCGTCGATCTCGCAGCGACGCTGATAACGAATGCGACCGCTGTCCGTGTCATGCACCTGATGAAGGGGCACGTCGTGGTCTTCAGTTGCGGCATAGAGCTTCACGGGCACGTTGACGAGCCCGAAGCTGAGGGAGCCCTTCCAGATGGAGCGCATCCTGGCATTTTCCTCCGCGAATGCGAACGATGTACACCCCATGTCATTACCGTGGCGGTATGGCCGAGGCGAAGGCAAGCGCGTCCGAGGGCGACAGCTACGTGGAGGTCGGCGGTCACCGGCTGCGCCTCACCAACCTAGACAAGGTGCTCTACCCCGAGACCGGCACTACCAAAGCCGAGGTCATCGACTACTACTCGAGGGTCGCGGAGGCGTTGATCCCCGCCGCCAGGGACCGCCCAGCGACCCGAAAACGATGGGTTTCGGGCGTCGGGACGGCCGAGAAGCCGGGGAAGGTGTTCTTCGAGAAGAACTTGCCGGACTCGGCGCCGGACTGGATCCTGCACCGTCCGATTCAGCACTCCGACCACGTCAACGAGTATCCGCTCGTCAACAACCTCGCCACCCTGGTCTGGATAGCGCAGCAGGCCGCGCTTGAGATCCACGTGCCGCAGTGGCGGTTCGGCCGCAGCGGCACCCGCAAGAATCCAGATCGCATGGTGCTCGACCTGGACCCCGGGGAGGGAGCGGGGCTGGCTGAGTGCGCGGAGGTGGCCAAGCTAGTGCGCGAACTGCTGCAGGGAATGGGCCTCGACCCGCAGCCGGTGACAAGCGGGAGCAAGGGAATCCATCTCTACGCCGCGCTTGACGGCACCCAGACCAGCGATCGTGTCTCGGCGGTGGCGCACGAGCTGGCGCGGGCGCTCGAGGCCGATCATCCGGAGCTCGTGGTGAGCGATATGAAGAAGTCGGTGCGCGACGGCAAGGTGCTGCTCGACTGGAGCCAGAACAACGGCTCCAAGACAACCGTCGTGCCCTACTCGCTGCGCGGCCGCTCCCGCCCGACCGTCGCCGCCCCGCGCAGCTGGCGCGAGATCGCCGCGCCGGGTCTGAAGCAGCTCGAGTTCCGCGAGGTACTGAAACGCCTGGCCGCGAAGGGAGACCTACTCGCCGAGCTGTCGGCGAGCCATTCGGCCCTCAGCAACAGCGACAAGGATCCCGGCGACGAGGATCTCGCCGAGTACCGCCGGATGCGCAACAAGTCGAAAACCCCCGAGCCGTTCGGAGAGGTGGCGGGGAGCGATCCGAGCTGGACGCCGGACACCGACAACCCGCATTTCGTGATCCAGGAGCACCACGCCAGCTCGCTGCACTATGACTTCCGGCTCGAGCGGAACGGCGTGCTGGTGAGCTGGGCGGTGCCGAAGGGCGTGCCGATCGACCCGACGAAGAATCATCTGGCGGTCCGCGTCGAGGACCATCCCTTCGACTACGGGGCCTTCGAGGGGCGTATTCCGAAGGGGGAATACGGCGCGGGCGATGTCGCGATCTGGGACCGCGGGCGCTATCAGTTGGAGAAATGGCGCGACGACGCCGACGGGCACGGCGAAGTGATTCTCACGATCCACGGAGAGAAGCATGGCTCCCAGCGGCTCGCGCTGATCCAGACCAAGCAGGACGATAAACCCCAGAACTGGATGCTGCACCTCATGAAGAGCCAGGATCCCGTCGACTGGGATGCCGAGGGCGGCCCCGTCAACAAGGTCACGGGCGAGCGCTGGCAGGGCAATCAGTCGGTGAGCAGCGGACGCACGGGACTCGGCACCCCGAAGAGGACGCTCGTCGGCTCGCGAGTGACGAGCGATTCCGTGCATCCGATGCTCGCGACGCCCGGAGCCGTGACAGGGATCGACCGGTTCCGCGGCGGGGACGACTGGGCGTACGAGATGAAATGGGACGGCATCCGGGCCATCGCGACGATCCGCGGCGACAAACTCACGCTTCGCTCTCGAAACGGACTCGACCTGACGCTCAGCTATCCCGAACTCGCCGAGTTGCTCGACGCGGTCTCGGGCGACGCCGTGCTGGACGGCGAAATCGTCGCTCTTGACGACAAAGGACGACCCAGCTTCGGCACCCTGCAGAAGCGGATGGGACTGACCAGTACGCGCGAAATCGAGCGTGCACGCTTGGTCGCCCCCGTGCACTTCTTCGTCTTCGACCTGCTATCGCTCGGCGGCGCATCGCAGGAACGTGTGCCCTACGAGAAGCGGCGTGCCCTGCTGGTGACGAACGTGAAGGATCTCGGCCCGATCACCGTGCCGCCTGACGCCGGTGGTGACTTGGCGACCGCGCTGCGGACCAGCAAGAAGATCGGCCTCGAGGGGGTGATGGCGAAGCGGCGCGACAGTCCGTACCGCCAAGGCAAACGATCCCGCGACTGGATCAAGCTGAAGCACACTTTGACTCAGGAGGTCGTCATCGGAGGCTGGCGGCCCGGTAACGGTCACCGCGCCGACAGCGTGGGATCGCTGCTGGTGGGGATCCCGGACGCCGAAGGTCTTCGCTACGTCGGCCGCGTGGGCACGGGGTTCACCGATCGTCAACTAGCGGCGATGCGCACCATGCTCGACGGCCTCGCCCGCAAGACCTCGCCCCTGCGTGACGTGCCGAGCACCGCTGTGCGCGACGCGCACTGGGTGACGCCGAGTCTCGTTGGCGAAGTCGAGTTCGCGGAGATCACCGCGGATGGCCGTCTTCGGGCTCCGGCGTGGCGGGGGTGGCGTCCGGATAAGGATCCGTCGGATGTGATTCGCGAGACGCCAGCTTGAGCCGCCGGCGCCTCCGGACCAGAAGCAACACCGCACACACCACCAACGGGACCGCGAGGAGGCCCCATGGTGGGGTCGTGGCATCCGGCGCACGCGGCATCAGGGTGATATCGAAGGGAAGACTGGCAACGGTCACCCCATCGAAGACGACGTTGAGGTGGAACCTGCCAGGTGACAATGCGGGCACCCCGAAGCCGAAATCCAGCGAGCCGCTGCGTGTGAAGCTCGTGCCCAACACAGCTCGGTCGTCGATGTGGAACTGCACGGCGAGGGCCCGGTCGTCGGGAAGCCCGCGCGCTCGAACGAAGATCGATTTGCCCACGATGGCGCTTGGCTCCGAGAGCGAGAAGGTGCCAGCGAAGGTCGCGAGGCCGCCACGGGCTTCGTACTCACCGATCCCGCCTACCGCATCAACGACACGCATCTGCTGACGGAGGTCGCCCGCCAGGGACTGCGCCGGTCGCACACCGCGAAACTGACATCGCAGCTGCTCATGCGGCACGAGCACGCGCGCGCTGCAGGTGGCGCCAGCAGCCGCGCCCTGGCTAGCCTCGAGATGCATCGGGATCGTGCCTCTATTGGTCACCACGAGGCGCAACGCGGTGGGAGTGGTCGCAGCTAAGACCACGGGGTGATCACGGGCGATCACGGTCCACAGGCCAGCGGCGTCGAGCACCTCAAAGTCGGCGTCCCATTCCAGTTCGCCGCCGCTGATGGCACCCTTCGCGACGCCGGCAACCCTTCCATCGACGGTGAAGGTTACGGCCAGCGGAATCGGCCCGGAGCCGACGAGCACCTCGAACACGCAGCTCAGCTCAGCAGGTGCAACAATTTCGGCGCCGCGGCAGTCCTCCGGCTGCTGCCCGCCGTAGGCGAGCGGCGCGTCGAGGTGCGCGACCCAGCTGTGCACCCGCAGACCGTTCAGCGCGATCGTCGCGGTCACCCCGGTCCCCCCGGCGAGCGGGGCGAGGTGCGCCCAGCCGGGGTGCGTGGGGTCGAGCAGGGACACTGGGCTCCCCCAGTTCACCGTGGTCAGCGTGACCTGGGGCGCCCGGGCGGCGGGCAGATCTGGCACGGGCGCGGTGTTCGCCGTTGCGGGCACGGGCGTGGCACTCGACATCGCGAGCGCGACAAGCGAGGTCAGCGCGAGGGCCGCGCCGCCGAGCTTCGCGAGTAGGCGGGCAAGCGTCGGCTCTCTGGCACCGCGTGCCTGCCCGTTCATCTGCTCAGCCTTCGTCCGGCTCCGACACGGTGGCGGTCACGGTTGGTTTCTCCGCGGCAGATGCTTGCGGGGGAAGCACAATCACACCGGTGACCGGCGACATCCCGCTGAGACGTTCCAGCGAGAGCACCCGCGCGACCTCCCCGGCCGACATCAGCCCGGAACTGACCACGAGTTCGGCGATCGAGGCATTGGTGGTCAGCGCGGTGTGTGCGAGCGCCGCGGAGGCCGCGTAGCCGATGTAGGGCGTGAGCGCGGTGACCACGCCCACGCTGGTCTCGACCTGCTGGGCGAGGCGAGCTGTGTTGGCGGTGATTCCGTCGATGCAGTTGATGCGGAGCGTACGGCACGCGTTCGTCATCCAGGCGAGCGACTGCAGGATGCTGTGGGCGATCACGGGCTCGAAGGCATTCAGCTGCAGCTGGCCGGCCTCTGCAGCCGCGGTGACCGTGGCATCCGCCCCGATGACGGTGAAGGCGACCTGATTGACCACCTCGGGGATCACCGGATTGACCTTGCCGGGCATGATGCTCGAGCCTGCCTGGCGCGCCGGCAGGTTGATCTCGCCGAGACCGGCCTGCGGACCGGAGGAGATCAGCCGCAGGTCGTTGCAGATCTTCGAAAGCTTGACCGCCGCGCGCTTCAGGGTTCCGCTGAGAGTCATGAAGATCCCCGCATCCGCCGTCGCCTCGATCAGGTCGGGGGCGGTCTGCTGCGGGAGCCCGGTGACCTCCTCGAGATGCCGGCGCACGGCTTCCGCGTAGCGCGGGTCTGCGGTGATGCCAGTGCCAATCGCGGTGGCACCCATGTTGATCTCGTTGAGCCACGGGATCGTCTCGCTGAGCCGGTCATAGTCCTCCTCGAGCGTATGTGCGAATCCGGTGAACTCCTGACCGAGCGTCATCGGCACCGCATCCTGCATTTGGGTGCGCCCGACCTTCAGAACGTGGTTGAACTCGCGCCCCTTGGCGGCGAAGCTCTCGGTGAGCTTCGCGTGCTCCGTGAGCAGTCGCTGTACACCGAACACCATCGCGAGTTTGATCGCGGTCGGGTAGACGTCGTTGGTCGACTGGCTGCGGTTGACATCGTCGATTGGATGCAACGCCTGGTAGTCGCCGAGGTTGAGACCCATGAGCTCAAGGCCCGCATTCGCGATGACCTCGTTCGTGTTCATGTTGGTGGAGGTCCCCGCCCCGCCCTGAATCACACCGACCACGAACTGATCGTGGTAGTGCCCGTCGACGATCCGCTGGCAAATCGTGTCGATGACCTGCGCTTTGGCCGGGTCGACCACGCCGATCTCGACGTTCGCCCGACTCGCCGCCTGCTTGACGAGCGCGAGGGCGCGGATGAGGTCTGGGTAGTTACTGATCGCGCGCCGCGAGATCGGAAAGTTCACGAGGGCGCGGGCCGTGTGGATGCCCCAGTACGCGTTCGCTGGGATCTCCATCGATCCGAGCGAATCGCTCTCGGTGCGCCGGGGGCCGCCGCCGTTGAGCAGATCGTGCCCGTCGTCGGGACCGGTGGTGATGTTGTCGTCGTCGTCAGGCATCCCCACGATGGTACTGGTCTGCCCCTCGCTCTGGGCATCGCGGCACCAGGCCGGGCGCAGATACTCTGAAGCCCGGGCGAACAGAGGCAGTTCGCAATTTCTTGGAGAAGAGACAGAATCGTGCATTCACGTCGAGTACTTGGCGCGGTTGCGCTGGGCGCAATCGTGGTCGCCGCGATCAGTTTCGGCGTTGTCGACGTGTCGATCGCGGGTGCAAACGGGTGCGTCGGCGTCAGTTCCGTGTGCATGGATCACGCAGTCCCGCCGGTCGCGATCACCTTCGCGGGGTTGGGGGTGCTCGCGTTGCTTGCAAGCATTCTGCCGTCGGTCCAGTGGATCGTCGAGGCGATCCAGGCGGGCCGCACCTCGAACCACGACGTCGCGGTCGACGAGGCCGTACTGGCCCGCCGCCGCACGCGCGCCCTGGTCGGCGACGACCGGTTCTGACGGGCAGCCTGCTGCACCGCTGATGCCGCTCGCCAAGCTGCGAAGAGGGCGCCACCGCGTGATACCTCCGATCAGAGCCGGTCGAGTCCGACCACTCGGATGACCGCGACGCCCTGCTCGGCTGAGGCCACCAGGTCGACTTCGGCGCGAATTCCCCAGTCGTGGTCCCCAGCCGGATCTTCGATGATCTGGCGCACCACCCAGGATTGCGGACCCTCGGTGATGAGGATCCGCGCAGAAGACCGCGCATCGGGTCCGGTGCCGATGGCATCGTGCTCCGCGAAATAGGCGTCGAGCGCCTCCGGCCAGCCAGCATCCGGATCCAGACCCACGAGCTCCTCGTCGCGCTGCAGAGCGGCCAGCTGCACGCGCCGCCACAGCTCGTTGCGCACCAGCACCATGAACGCGCGCCGGTTCGTCAGAACGCTCGGAGGACTCGGCGGCACGACCGGCGCGTCAACGGCACCGGTCACCGAGAGCTCGGGGTGAGTGAGTGCTTCCCACTCGTCCAGCAGGCTCGAGTCCACCTGACGCACCAGCTCGCCGAGCCACTCGATCAGGTCGCGCAGTTCCTCGGTCTTGGCGTCGTCCGGAATCGTCTGGCGGGCGGCGCGGAAGGCATCCGAGAGGTAGCGAAGCACCAGTCCCTCACTGCGGCCCAACTGGTAGAAGGCGACGAACTCACCGAAGGTCATTGCTCTCTCGTAGAGCTCGCGCACAACCGACTTCGGGGAGAGCTCGAAGTCGCGCACCCAGGGCTGGCTTGAGGCGAAGGTCTCGAAGGTTATCGAGAGCAACTCCTCGAGCGGCTTGGGCCAGGTCACCTCCTCGAGCAGTTCCATCCGCTGGTCGTACTCGATCCCCTCAGCCTTCATCGCCGCGACCGCCTCACCGCGGGCTCTGTACTGCTGCTGCGACAGGATCGGCCGCGGGTCGTCGAGCGTCGCCTCCAGCACGCTGATCATGTCAAGGGCATAGCTCGCTGAGTCGCGATCGAGCAGCTCGAAGGCCGCGAGTGCGAAAGGGGAGAGCGGCTGATTGAGCGCAAAGTTGGGTTGCAGCTC
>JAYWDH010000147.1:0-4468 GCA_043779945.1 Microbacteriaceae bacterium | reverse complement strand
CGAGCTGGCGAGAGCGGCGCTGCCCCCTGATCATGGGGTCGCCCTCTGACGACTTGTTCTCGTCTTTGACTTCTTTCTTGGTCATGCGGGTGCGCTTGCGGTTACGTCGCATGATCACGAAAACGTCGGCGGCGGCCAGGATGAGCCCGGCGATCACCGCGGAGCGCACGAGGGAGGCGGTACCGTCGGTCGCGGCCTGGATGAGCGCGGAGGCCGGCAGCCCGCCCCCACTCATCAGCACGGGCATGAGCCCCTGGATCACGGCGAGGAGCACAAGACCGACAACGACCGTCTTGGACAGCGCCTTCACCCCCTGCCAGGCCGCCTGCATCCCGAAGGTGCGCTTGAGGCCCTCCACCGGGTTGAACTGGTCGAACTTGCCGCTGAACTTCTTGAAGTGGATGCCTCCCTGCGCGGCGGCCGTCACGAGCACCGCGATCGTCACCACGGAGAGCAGCGGCAGGATGATGCCGCCGACAGAGCCGAGCCCGTCGACGAGCGCCTGCATCGCGTGCGTCGGGTCGGGGTGGTCCATCACTGTGCGCAGTTGGTACAGCGGAGCGGATGTTGCCTCGGCGCCCGCAGACACGGTCGCCGGGATCATCACCGCGGCTACGCCGATGGCGACCCAGGCGGTGAGGTCCTGCGACTTGGCGAGCTGCCCCTTTGCGCGCACCTCTTTCATGCGTTTCTCGGTGGCGAGCTCTGTCTTTTCGCCGGAATCTGCTTCGGGCATCGCTACTTCACCCCCGTGAAGACGGAGACGGCCTGTCCGGTGATCGCCGTGACGATCTGCGGAAGGGCGGCGAAGACGAA
This sequence comes from Microbacteriaceae bacterium, assembly GCA_043779945.1. Classification (GTDB taxonomy): domain Bacteria; phylum Actinomycetota; class Actinomycetes; order Actinomycetales; family Microbacteriaceae; genus Lysinimonas. The sequence continues at coordinate 3,652 of JAYWDH010000147.1, read as the reverse complement.
GACGCCGAGCGCCAGGGTGATGAAGATCTTGAGCGGAAAGCCGAGGGCGAAGGCGTTGAGCGCCGGGGCGACCCTGGTGAGGAGGCCGAGGCCGGCATCCGCCAGAAAGAGCACGACGATCAGCGGGCCGGCGATCTGCACGGCCGACAACAGCATCTGGCCGACGGCGAGCGTGATGGCGTGGATGGGCGCGGCGAGGTCGATCTGGCCGGCCACGGGAAGAGCGTCAAAGCTGCGCGCGAGACCGCCGACAATCAGCTGGTAGCCCCCTGACGCGAAGAGTAGTGCGAGGGCGGTCATCTGGTAGAGCCGGGCGAACTGGGCCCCGTTGATCATCATCTGGGGGTCGAAGCCCTGGGCGAGTTGGAATCCGCCGAACAGGTCGACCAGGTTGCCGGCCGACTGAATTGCCGAGAAGACGATCATGACCAGGAACCCGAGGAGGGCGCCGGTGACGAGTTCTGCCAGCAGTCCGACCACGAAACCGGCCGTGTCGGGTGACACATATCCGCGCGCAACCCGGGGCGATACGGCGAGCGCGAGCCCGATGCCGAGCATCGCCTTGATGCGCAGCGGGAAGGCGTTGGTGGAGAACGGTGGGGCGATTACCAGAAAAGTGGTCATGCGCACGGAGGCGAGCATCACCGCCTCGATCCACGGGAAGTTGAGGGTGAACGCCATCTCATCCCCCGCTCAGGAGGCTGGGGATCTTCTCGAACAGGCCGTGCGTGAATGCGACCAGCTCGGAGATCATCCACTGGCCCGACACGATGAGGGCAAAACAGACGGCGATCGCCTTCGGCACGAAGGAGAGCGTCACCTCCTGGATCTGGGTGATCGATTGCAGCAGGGAGATAGCGAAACCGACGACGAGGGCGGTGACCAGGATGGGCGCGGAGAGCTTCGCGGCGATCAGCAGGCCCTGCAGCGCGATATCCATGACGGCGTTCTGGTTCATGAACTTCCCCGATAACTGCTGATCAGCGTTGTGATGATGAGCCCCCAACCGTCGACGAGCACGAACAGGAGGATCTTGAACGGCAGCGAGATCATGACCGGCGGCAGCATCATCATCCCCATCGACATGAGCGCGGCCGAGACGACGAGGTCGATCACGAGAAATGGCACGAAGATGACGAATCCGATGATGAACGCGGCACGAAGCTCGGAGATCATGAAGGCCGGGATGAGGGTCGGCAGGGCGACCGACGACGGATTCTTCGGGTTGGGAAGGCCGGCCGCCCTGGTCATCAGGGCGAGGTCCTCTTCTCGGGTGTGCGCGAGCATGAAGGTACGTAGCGGCTTGGTGGCGAGGTCGATCGCCTGCGTGAAGTCGATGTGGCCGTTCAGGTATGGCTGCAACGCGTGCGTGTTGATGTCGATGATCACCGGCGCCATGATGAACAGGCTGAGGAAGAGTGCGAGTCCCGCAAGCACCTGGTTCGGCGGGATGGACGGCAGCGCGAGGGCGTTACGGGCCATGGCGAGCACGACGAAGATCTTGGTGAATGACGTCATCATGAGCAGCAGCGCCGGGGCCACCGAGAGCAGCGTGATGCCGACCAGCGTGACGATGGCAGAGGAGGGGGTGCCGTCGGGGCCGTTGATGTTGACGGAAAGACCGCCAGGGGTGGTCGGGGCGACGGGCGGCGTCGGGGCATCCACGGTCGGCACCGAAGCGTGGCTGGCGGTACCGGTCATGAGGATGAGCGCTACAGCGACGACGAGCACGAGAAGCGCCATCACGACGATGCGGGCGGCCGGCCCGTTCCAGAACCGGACGCTGAGCGGTGCGCGCACGCCCATCGCGGCCTGCCCTCTCACCGGGAGGACCGCAGGGCGACGGCCGCACGCTTCCAGGTGGAGAGCGACAGGATCGAGCCGTCGAGCGCGCCGAGCTTGCGCGGTAGGCCGGTGCGAGGGTCGAACTGCTGCGGGAAGGGGATGGGGGTCGCAGCGGACTTATGCGCGCTCGGAGCCGCTTCCGCTTCGGTCAGGGCCGATTCGAAGGCCGCCGCGGTATCGATCACCGGCAGTTCGGTGGCGTCGAGAACGGTCACCGAGTGCTCGGTTACGCCGAGCAAAAATCGCTTACCCTCCATGTCGATCACGACGACGGATGCTTTCTGAGCCAGCGACTGGCGGGTCACGACGTTCACGAGCTTGGTCGATCGAGTTGACCGGGTCCCTTTCGAAATGCGTCGCTGCAGAAACCACAGCAGCCCCACCACAGCGGCGAGGGAGAGCAGTACGCGCAACGCAACGAAGAGGGTGTCCATTGTTAGCTGAGGCCCTCGGCAACGTCGAGGATCTGGGTGATGCGCACCGCGTACTCCTGGTCGACGACCACGATCTCGCCGTGGGCGATCAGCCGCCCGTTGAGCAGCACGTCAGCGGGAGCGCCGGCTGAGCGGTCGAGCTCGATCACCGCGCCGGGCTCGAGACCGAGTACATCGCGCACCGCCATGCGGGTGCGACCGATCTCCACGGTGAGCGCCATCTCGACGTTATTGATGCGGCTGAGGTTGTTCACGAGCGACTCCTGGGAGATCGGGGTGGCGCCTGTCTGGCTCTCCCGCAAGCGGATGGCGAACCAGCCGGCCGCGCTGCCCCCGCTGGAGAGGGCGAAGACCTCGGTGGCCGCGTCGGAGAACAGCGCCGTGGCGTCGTCCACCCGGGCGTCCCCGAGCACACCAGAGCCGAGCACGCCCGCGGCGGCATCGAGAGCGGGCCGCAGCACGTCGACGATCGAGACCCGCTGGGAATCCGCGACTGCGGCATCCGCCGTCTCGACCGGATCGAGGAAGACGATCGCCAGGTCGGCCGAGATCTCCCCGACGAACGAGGCGACCACCGCGCTGTCGAAGGGGGCGGTCGGCACACCCTCGAACGCGACGGCTTCGAGGAGGGAGGTGCTTGGCAACAACCGCGCGAGCGCCTCCGCTGCGGCAGAGCGTGGGTCGATGATGGTGGACTTCTTCACTGGTTCAGCCTTCTCTTCGGGTGGGTCTCGTTCTCTGGGGCGGCGGTCACGACGCAGGCAAGACGGGAGCCATTGGCGCCGACGGCAGCGCGCGCGAGGGTCTCTCCCTCGACGGTGAGGTTGAGCGGACGGTGCTGCGGGTGCGGAATGGTGAGCAGGTCACCCACCGCCAAGCTCAGCACACGGCTCGGGTTCACGAGCACCGGGCTGAGGCTCAGCGCGACTTCGACCGGGACCCAACCGAGCTGCAAAGCGACCTTCTCCCGGGTGTTCCCGGTCGCTGCGACAACGCTCGGCTGGCCAAGTTGCGGCAGAAGAGCCTCGGCCGGGATAGCGAGGGTCGCCGTGGTCGAGCTATCGCCGACCCGGATGCCGAAGCTCGCCACGATCATCAGGTCGGAGGTTGCTGCGGCCTGGGCGAACTGCGAGTTGTAATGGATGGTGTCGATGGAAATCGCAGCCTCGAGCAAAGACCCGAGGGAGTAACGGAGATCCTCGAGCGCATCATCGAAGAGGCGGCGTATGAGCGCCTGCTCCACCTGGGTGAACTTGCGTTCATCGACCACCTGAGCGGTATTGCTTCCGAGCATGTACGACACCCAGGTGAGCGCTGCCGACGCCGGAAACTGGATGACCGCCCTGGCATCAATCCCGTGCAGGTTGCACAGG
>JAYWDH010000146.1:0-12255 GCA_043779945.1 Microbacteriaceae bacterium | reverse complement strand
GCGCAGGATCTCTTCCATGACGGGAATGAGCCCGCGGTAGAAGCCCTCCTGGCGGGGCCGGGCGGTGATGCCGGTCCACTTCAGGCGCGACTCGAGGGGGTGCTTGCCGTAGGGGACCTTCAGGCGCTCCGACCCGTGGAGCACCACGCGGCGGGCCTCGTCGCTGAGGTCTTGCCAGGGGATGTCCACCGATCCGCCATGGGCCTGGAGCACGCTGTCCAGCACCGGCAGGGTCACCTGCGAATACATGAGGTAGCCGTTGGGCGTGCTGACGCGCAGCGCACCGTCCCGCAGCGATTTTGTTGGATCGGCCACGAGCCGGTCCAGGTCCAGCCGGTCCTCGACGCCGAGGCCGTGGCAATGGGGGCAGGCGCCTTCCTCGCCGTTGAAGGAAAAGAGCCCCCGCGTGGGATGGATGCCCGCCGGGGCCGAGCCCAGCCGCGCGAAGAGCAGGCGCAGCAGGTCCCAGGTTTCCGTGCGGGTGCCCACCGTGGAGCGCGGGTTGGCCGGGCTGGGCCGCTGGCCCACGGCGACGGCGGGTCCCAGGCCCTCGATGCTGCGGACGGCGGGCCGCGAAAGGCCGCCCACGAACTGGCGCGCGAAGGCGGGCAGGGTCTCCAGAAAACGGCGCTGGCCCTCCCGGAACAGGGTGTCGAAGGCGAGCGAGGACTTGCCGGAGCCGGAGAGACCGGTGAAGACGACGAGCGCATCACGAGGGATTTCGAGGTCGACGTTCTTCAGGTTGTGCACCCGTGCACCACGAACACTCAATTTCTGGGAACCGGGCACAGGCTGGATCGTCACTGTAGTCATTCTACGGCGACCACCGACAGTGGGCTGGGCCTCCCGTTCGGAGTATTGCGCCAACGCCACGGATCCACGATGCGGGCACGGACTCAGCGCACGTGGCCGACCGACTCCATCTGCCGTAGTTCCCTCTTCATCTCCGAGAGCTCATCGCGCAGACGCCCGGCCAGCTCGAACTTGAGCTCACCCGCCGCCTGCAGCATCTGGTCGTTGAGGTCGGCGATGATCTTCTCTAGTTCGTTGGCGCCGGCCGCACCCACGCCCTCGCGGCGTAGGTTCGGAGTCGGCGCGCGTTTGCGGCCGTCACGGCCCGACAGGAGCGCCGCGGTATCCGCACCCTCCCGCGCAAGTGCATCGGTGATGTCGGCGATCTTCTTGCGCAGCGGCTGCGGATCGATGCCGTGCTCCAGGTTGTACGCAACCTGCTTTTCGCGACGGCGATCAGTCTCCTCGATTGCCTTCTTCATCGAGTCGGTGAGTTTGTCGGCATACATGTGCACCTCGCCGGCTACGTTGCGCGCCGCGCGCCCAATGGTCTGCACGAGAGAGGTCGAGCTGCGCAGGAAGCCCTCCTTGTCAGCATCCAGGATGGCGACGAGTGACACCTCCGGAAGGTCGAGACCCTCGCGAAGCAGGTTGATTCCCACGAGCACGTCGTAGACGCCCTGCCGTAATTCGGTGAGCAGCTCGACGCGACGCAGGGTGTCAACATCGGAGTGCAGGTAGCGCACGTTCACGCCGTGCTCACCGAGGAAATCGGTGAGTTCCTCAGCCATCTTCTTGGTCAACGTCGTGACCAGCACGCGTTCGTTGCGTTCGACGCGCAGCCGGATCTCCTCCAACAGATCGTCGATCTGGCCTTTGCTGGGCTTCACCACGATCTGCGGGTCAACTAGGCCGGTCGGACGGATGACCTGCTCCACCACGCTGTCGGTAATGCTCATCTCGTAGCGCCCCGGCGTGGCAGACAGGTAGACCTTCTGGCCGACGCGGTTGAGGAACTCCTCCCAGCGCAACGGACGGTTGTCAAGCGCACTGGGGAGCCGGAAACCGTGCTCGACGAGAGTGCGTTTGCGGCTGGCGTCGCCCTCGTACATGGCACCGATCTGGGGCACAGTGACGTGCGACTCGTCAATCACGACCAGGAAATCATCGGGGAAATAGTCGAGCAGCGTGTTGGGCGGCTGGCCGGGTGCGCGGCCATCGATGTGCCGAGAATAGTTTTCGATGCCGTTGCAGAAGCCGATCTGCTCCATCATCTCGAGGTCGAAGCTGGTGCGCATGCGCAGACGCTGGGCCTCGAGCAGCTTGCCCTGGCGCTCGAACTCCGCGAGGCGTTCCGCGAGCTCGGTGCGGATGGTGCCCAGCGCGCGCTGCAGCGCCTCGGTGCTGGCGGCGTAGTGGGTGGCAGGGAAGACGGCGATGGCATCCATCTTCTTGATCACGTCGCCGGTCAGCGGATGCAGCGTGTACAGCGCCTCGATCTCGTCACCGAACATCTCGATGCGGATCGCGTGCTCCTCGTAGACCGGGATGATCTCGATGGTGTCGCCGCGGACCCGGAACTTGCCGCGCGAGAAGTCGACGTCGTTGCGCTCGTACTGCATGTTGATGAAGCGTCGCACGAGCTTGTCGCGCGAGATGTGCTCCCCGACCTGCAGTGCGGTCATCGCGCCCAGGTATTCCTCGGCGGCGCCGAGACCGTAAATGCACGACACGGTGGAGACCACGACGACATCGCGGCGGCTCAGCAGCGAGTTGGTCGTCGAGTGCCGTAGCCGCTCGACCTCCGAGTTGATCGACGAATCCTTCTCGATGAAGGTATCGGTCTGTGGGACATAGGCTTCGGGCTGGTAGTAGTCGTAGTAGCTGACGAAGTATTCGACCGCATTGTTGGGCAACAGCTCGCGGAACTCGTTGGCGAGCTGGGCTGCCAGGGTCTTGTTATGGGCGAGCACCAGGGTGGGGCGTTGCACCTGCTCGATCAACCAGGCCGTTGTCGCCGACTTACCGGTACCGGTCGCACCGAGCAACACGATGTCGGTCTCACCGGCATTGACACGGTGGGCCAGCTCGGCGATCGCGGCGGGCTGGTCACCGCTCGGCGTGTACTCGCTGATGACCTCAAAGGGTCGCACCGAACGGGTTGGTTCCATGGAGACAGCCTAGGTCGGGCCGCCGACAGGCGCTGGGCGCTATCGGGACGAGAGCATCTCCCAGAGGTCGTCAGCCTGCCCGAGGGTCTCGTCGAGAGTGCCATCGGCATCGATCACCACGTTGGCGACAGCTAAGCGTTCGGTGTCGGTGGCCTGCGAGTTGATGCGGCGCAAGGCTTCCTCCCTGGTCATCCCGCGGCGCGCGATCATGCGCGCCACTCGGGTCTCGGTGCTGGCGTTGACGACGACAATCATGTCGAACTCTTCCGCCCGACCGGCGTCGACCAGGAGCGGGACGTCGTAGACCACGATGGCGTTTGGATCTGCCGCCGCCGCGGCGGCGAACAGCTCGTGCGAGCGCGTTCCCACCGCGGGGTGCGTGATCGCATTCAGTGCCATCCGCCTCTCAGGCGAGGTGAAGATGATGGAGCCGAGCGCTGCGCGATCCAGGCTGCCGTCGGCTGCGATCACATCGCGGCCAAACTCCTCGGCGATTCGAGCAAGCGCGGGCGTGCCCGGCTCCACCACCTCGCGCGCCAATCGGTCTGCGTCGACGACGACGGCACCCCGTTCTGCGAGCCGTGCGGCAACTGCCGATTTGCCAGATGCGATCCCGCCCGTGAGGCCGATGAGCTGCATCCTGCGATCCTAACGAGCAAGCTGCCCGCGACCGCCGCCAGACCATCGTGCGACGGATTCGACGGGGCAGTCTCGATGCTCCAGCTGTGCCGCGCCACGGCGCCTAGCGTGCCGCCAAGTACAAGGCCGGACGCTTCCGCGCCCGGCCTTGTACTAGCTGACACCCACTCAGAGTCGGCTCGTTAGGAGTTGCTCGAAAGCTTCTCGCGCAGCGCGGCAAGAGCCTCGTCGTCCGCGAGAGTTCCGGCGCTGGCCGACTCACTCGAGAACGAGTTGTTGCTGCTGCTACTGCTCGAGCCGGCACTGCTGCTCGAACCCGCCGGACGGAGCGCGTCCTCGGCCGCCGACTCCTCGGCCGCCACGATCTGCTTCTTGTGGGCTTCCCAACGGACCTGGGCGGCTGCGTACTCCTGCTCCCACGCCTCGCGCTGGGTGTCGAAGCCCTCGAGCCACTCGCCGCTCGTCGCGTCGAAGCCCTCGGGGAACTTGTAGTTGCCCTGCTCGTCATACTCGGTCACCATGCCGTATAGCGCAGCCAGGCCGGAGTCGAACTCTGCGTTGTTCGGGTCGATGCCCTCGTTGGCCTGCTTGAGGCTCAGCGAGATACGGCGACGCTCCAGGTCGATGTCGATGACCTTGACGAATACCTCGTCGCCGACCGACACGACCTGCTCCGCGAGCTCGACGTGCTTGCCGCTGAGCTCCGAGATGTGAACGAGGCCCTCGATGCCCTCCGCCACGCGAACGAACGCGCCAAACGGAACGAGCTTGGTGACCTTGCCAGGCGCGATCTGACCGATGGCGTGCGTGCGGGCGAAGACCTGCCATGGGTCCTCCTGCGTGGCCTTGAGCGAGAGCGATACGCGCTCGCGCTCGAGGTCGACCTCGAGGATTTCCACGGTGACTTCCTGGCCGACTTCGACGACCTCGCTGGCGTGCTCGATGTGCTTCCACGACAGCTCGGAAACGTGGACGAGGCCGTCGACTCCGCCGAGGTCGACGAACGCGCCGAAGTTGACGATTGAGGACACGACGCCCTTGCGGACCTGGCCCTTCTGCAAGTTGTTGAGGAAGGTACTGCGCGACTCGCTCTGGGTCTGCTCGAGCAGCGCGCGGCGGCTCAGGACCACGTTGTTGCGGTTCTTGTCGAGCTCGAGGATCTTGGCCTCGATCTCCTGGCCGAGGTAGGGCGTCAGGTCACGGACACGGCGCAGCTCGATGAGAGAGGCCGGGAGGAAGCCGCGGAGGCCGATATCAACGATCAGGCCGCCCTTGACAACCTCAATGACCGAACCGGTGACGACGCCGTCCGAGTCCTTGATCTTCTCCACGTCACCCCATGCGCGCTCGTACTGCGCGCGCTTCTTGGACAGGATGAGACGGCCTTCTTTGTCTTCCTTCTGGAGGACAAGGGCCTCGACCACGTCGCCGACGTTGACGACCTCTGACGGGTCGACGTCGTGCTTGATGGAAAGCTCACGCGAGGGGATGACACCCTCTGTCTTGTAGCCAACGTCGAGGAGGACCTCGTCACGATCAATCTTGACGACGGTGCCTTCGATGAGGTCTCCGTCGTTGAAGAACTTGAGGGTCTTCTCGACTGCAGCGAGAAAATCCTCCGCAGATCCGATGTCATTGATCGCGACCTGCTTGGCGACCGAAGCGGTCGTTGTGGTTGTCATGTAGTAAGTGCTCCGATTGTCCTGAGCCCGGATTGAGCACAGGGGTGAGGGCCGACGACGTGGACGAACGATGAGTGTTTCGCCGAAGGCGGGCGGATAGAAATGTCACCCAAGTAACGGTCTAGCTTAGCGGAGCGCGCAATACCCCAGCAACATCGATCGGCTTGGGCTACTTCTTAGGCTGTCGCAGCTCGGTCTCCACGCGCACGACGTTGCCTGGATCGACCAGACCGGCGTGGGTCGCGGTTCCCCGGGTCATGGGCGTCGCCTCGTAATAGCCGAGCGCACCTTTATCATCCGTCACAGCACCCGTGAAGTTGTACTCCCAGAGCGCCGAAGATGACAGCGAAACGGGTGCCGCGGTGGCGGTGGCTCCGGCCGCCGGTGCCGCGGGCGCGTTGTCGTAAGAGACCGACCAGGGTGCGACCGATGCGGTCTTGCGGAGCGCGGCGACAAGCGCCGCGGCATCCGCATTGCTGAGACCCACGTACAGCAGAGTTCGATGGGTCACGGTGTAGGTCACCCCGTTGATCGCCGACGGGGTTTCGGTGGTCTTGTAGTAGCAGGTCGGAGCCGGGGTTGCGGCGATCGCGAAGATCTTCGGAATGTCCTTCGCGTCGAAGCTCGTGGCGATGGTGGCCGAGTTATCGGTGAGAAGCACCTTCTTGACCGAGCCCGCGCAACTAGGGGTGGGTGCCGCAGTCGGCGCCTGCGTGCACCCGACGAGCGCGGCAGTGACGAGTGCTGCCGCCGCAGAGGCACGGATGATGGCGAGAGAACGGGGCACGAAGAACTCCTGAAAGGTTTCGGTCTCCGACAGCCTAGCCAGACGTCGCCTGAGCGAGTGCCCTCCGCATGAATGCGGCCTCCGTGTCGTAGATGTGAGCAGACTTCACGATGAGCGTCAGACGTCCCGGCGCGCGACCGAGTTCAGACGCGAGGTCTGACTGTAATTCGGCCAGTTGAATGAGATTCGCGTAGCCTTTCGCCCCGAAATCTATGCTGTGCGCGTAGACCACCAGATCGACCGCCTCCTCCGGGATCCAGAAATCGAGCACGCTGACGCAGGGGATGTAGCTGCTGTCCAGCAATGGCTCGAAGGTCGTGATCGTCGCCGACCGCGACAACGGATTGTCGCGGAGCCGTGCCACCACCCACGCGAGCTGATCACGGCCGGTCTCCCCGTAGTCGTGCAGCCTGCTCGCGTAGCTCCGTGCGTCCCCGAGGGCTGCGACCCTGGCCGGATCCACGAAGTTGCGGCGCATCCAGTCGAGACGCACCGGATCGGCGAGCCGGGCGATGATCGGGTCATCCGGATCGGGCTCGGCGACGTCGAGCGTCGCCTGTGCGATCTCGCGCATCGGGAGGCCGTCGTAGCGCGAGGGACGACCGGATTCCAGGATGCGGGCCGCCACCGCGAGCCATGCTTCGCCGAGCGTGCGGCAGGCGAAGCTGCTGGCGACACCGAACGCGACCGGCGCGGTGCTTTCGATCGTCATATACCGTTGGTTCTCAGGCGCCCAGCAGGCTGGACTTGAGCGTGTCCAGCCCGACTCCCCCAAGATCCAGGGCGCGCTTGTGGAACGCTTTGATGTCGAAAGCAGCCCCCTCGCGTTGTTTGACCTCGTCCCGGAGCTGTTCCCAGATCCGCTGGCCCACTTTGTACGAAGGGGCCTGACCGGGCCAGCCTAGGTAGCGGTTGACTTCGAAGCGGATGAACTGGTCGTTCATGTTCACGTTCGCGCGCATGAACGTGAGAGCGTCATCCGCGCTCCATACTCCGCTGCCTGTGAGATTCGGTTTGCCGAGATGCACCCCGATGTCGAGCACCACCCGGGCGGCGCGCATGCGCTGCCCGTCGAGCATGCCGAAACGATCCGCAGGGTTGTCGAGGTATCCGAGTTCCGCCATCAGGCGCTCGGCGTAGAGCGCCCAGCCTTCCGCATGGCCGCTGGTCCCCGCCAGGCTGCGGCGCCAGGTGTTCAGCAACGCTCGGTTGTACACCGCCTGGCCAAGCTGCAGGTGATGCCCGGGAACACCCTCGTGAAAGACCGTCGTGGTTTCACGCCAGGTGTCGAATTCGGTCACGCCCTCGGGAACGCTCCACCACATCCGTCCGGGTCGGCTGAAATCGTCGTTGGGCGAGGTGTAGTAGATCCCGCCCTCCTGAGTGGGCGCGATCATGCACTCGAGCTTCTTGATCGGGTCGGGGATGTCGAAGTGGGTGCCCGAGAGCTCGGCGACGGCCCGATCGCTGAGGTTCTGCATCCAGCGCTGCAACTCCTCCGTGCCGTGCAGCTTGTTCGATTCGTCGGCATCGAGGAACTCGACGGCTTCTTCAACACTGGCACCCGGCTTGATCTGGCCTGCGATCCGGGTCTGCTCCTCGACCATGCGCGCGAGTTCTTCGATGCCCCACTCGTACGTTTCGTCGAGGTCGATGGTGGCCCCGAGGAAACGTCGAGACTGCAGCGCATAGAGCTCGCGGCCGACGGCATCCTGCTCGCTAGCCGCCGGAGCCAGTTCGAGCTCGAAGAACTCGGCCAGCTGGGCGTAGGCGCCGGCCGAGGCCTGGGCGTTCTTGGCGAGATCGGCCTTCAGGCTGTCGGGCAGTGCTCCCCCGTCTTCCAGTGTTGCCGCCGCCGTGAAGTCGAAGAAGAAGCCGCGGGGGTCCGCGTGGCGCCGCACCCCGGTCGCCGTCTCGATCACCTGGCGACGCGCGGGGACGACGCCTTCGGCGATTCCCTTGCGCAGCGTCTCGATGTAGCCCGCTACGGCCGCCGGCACATTGCCGAGTTTCTCCGAGATGGTCGACCAATCCGGCTCGGTCGACGTGGGCATGAGATCGAAGACCTCACGGATGCCCTGGGCGGGCGAGGCGATCACGTTGACATCGCGCTCGTGCAGCTTGGCCGCGTGTGCCTCGCCACTGAGCCGGAGCTCAGCCAGGAGATCGGTCTTGGTCACCCGGTCGACGGAGTCCGCAGGGGTTGCCGCCTCGAGCTGCGCGATCACGGCGCTCTCGGCCTCCAGCATCGCGTCGTGGCCAGCCGGCGAGAAGTCGCCGTATTCGCCGAGGCGACCCGGGATGCCGACCCAGTTCGCGACATCCGGATCAAGATCGGCGAGAGTCGTGACCCATTTCTCGGCGATGGCGTCGATCGGAGTGCTCAGACGGGGGGACGTGGGTGTCGCGTTGGTCATGCATCCACCCTAATCACGCGACTTTCGTACGCGACTAGTCCTTGTCGAGATCGGTGGCGAGGACGGCCGCCAGCTCGTCAAGTGCCGCATCGGCGCCGTCGGCGTCCGACGAGAGCGTGACCTCGTCGCCGTGGCCAATTCCGAGTGACAACACACCGAGGATGCTGGCGGCGTTGACACTCTTGCCGGCGGCCGACGTCAGGGTGACTACGACGCCAGTCTTGGCGGCGGCCTGGCTGAACAGCGAGGCAGGGCGAGCGTGCAGACCGACGCTCGATGCAACGACTACGGTGCGTTCGGACATCGGGGCTGCCTCCTGGCTTTCTTCGAACCTTACGGCCCGATGGTGACTTTGATGGCGTCTCCGTGCCCCCGATCTCGATGGGGTCAGGCCCGGCGCATTCAGTGCGCGGCTGCATCCCAGTTCGGGCCGGAGCCCAGCTGCACATCGAGTGGCACCGTCAGCGTCACCGCCCCGGCCATGCGCGAGCGCACGATCTCGGTGAGCTCATCGAGCTCACCTGCCGCCACCTCGAGTACGAGTTCGTCGTGCACCTGCAGCAGCATCCGGGATTCGAGGCCCCGCTCGCGGATGTCACCGTCGATGCCGAGCATTGCCCGCTTGATAATGTCGGCGGCCGAGCCCTGGATCGGTGAGTTGAGCGCCTGACGCTCGGCATTCTCACGCAGCACGCGGTTGGTGGAGGTCAGGTCGGAGAAGGGACGCCGACGCCCGAAGATCGTGGTCGTGTAGCCGTCGGTCCGCGCCTGCTCCACAACTCCGCGCAGGTAGTCACGCACCGCACCAAAGCGCGCAAAGTAGTCGGCCATGAGTTCTCGCGCCTCCGAACTCTCGATGCGGAGCTGCTTCGACAGGCCGAATGCCGAGAGGCCGTATGCCAAACCGTATGACATCGCCTTGACCTTGGTGCGTTGTACCGGAGTTACCTCGGACGGGTCGACGTGGAAGATGCGCGCGCCGACGAAACGGTGCAGGTCCTCCCCCGAGTTGAAAGCCTCGATCAGCCCGGCGTCTTCTGAGAGGTGGGCCATGATCCGCATCTCGATCTGCGAATAGTCCGCGGTCAGCAGCGTCTCGAAACGGTCACCCGGGCGGAACGCAGATCGCACCTCGCGACCAACCTCGGTCTTGATCGGGATGTTCTGCAGGTTCGGGTCGTTCGACGAGATGCGGCCGGTAGCCGATCCGGTCTGCTCGTAGGTCGTGTGCACGCGGCCGTCCGCGCCGATGCCCCGCTCGAGGGTTTCCACGATCTGCCGAATCTTGGTGGCATCCCGGTGCTGCAGCAGCAGTTCCAGAAAAGGATGCGGGTGCTGCTCTTGTAGATCGGTGAGGGACGCGGCATCCGTCGAGAACCCCGTCTTGTTCTGCCGAGTCTTCGGCATGCCCAGCTGGTCGAAGAGAACTTCTTGAAGCTGTTTGGGCGAGCCGAGGTTCACCTCCCTCCCGATCTCGGCGAAAGCTTTCTGCGCGATCTCGGTGGCCCGACTGCCGAGACGCGAGTTGAGTTCGGCGAGCACCTCGGTGGCCACTGTGACGCCCTGCGTCTCCATGCGCGCGAGAACGGGGATCAGCGGCACCTCGATCTCGCTCGACACAGCGAGGGAACCTGTATCTAGACGGGTCATCAGCTCCTCCGCCAGGCGGAGCAGGTACCAAGCCTCGGTTGCGGGGCTCAGGGCCTCGGTCTCGGGCACCAGTTGGCTCGGGTCGGGTTCGGGCAGCGTTTCGCCCAAGTAATAGTAGGTGAGGCCTCCCAGGCTGTCCGCTTTGGTGCCTGGGCGCAGCAGCCAGGCGCCGAGAGCGGTATCGAAGGCGATGCCATTGAGCTGGAGTCCGGTGCCGGTGAGCGACTTGAGCTGGCGCTTCGCGTCCTGCAGGTACTTCGGTGACTCCGAAGCGAGCCAGGTCTCCAGCGCCGCGTAGTCGGGTCGACCGGGCGCCCACGGCACCCAGGCGCTCTCGGAGAGGCTCGCGATCCCGAAGCCCTCTAGCTGGCCGCTGAGTGTCACGATTCGCAGGCCGAGCGGTGCGGTCCCGTGCGACGAAACAGACCTCAACCACTTCTCGAGCTCCTCGTCGACGAGGGTGCGCACGGGAGGGACGGATGCCGCGGGCACCTTGTCGTCCGCCACCACCACCAGGTCTTCCGCCGTGCCCTCGAGCTTGATCACCCGATCGAGCAGCGTGCGGAACTGCAGCCGCTCGAACACATCACGGACCGCGCCGGCGTCGATCGGACTGCGCGCGAGATCGGCCGGAGCCACCGGCAGATCGACGTCGCGGATCAGCCGGTTCAGCCTGCGATTGCGGACCACGCGATCCTGCTGCTCGCGGAGGTTGTTGCCAACGACGCCGGTGATCTCGTCCGCATGCGCAAGCACCTCGGCGGCGGTTCCGTACTGCTGGATCCACTTGACCGCGGTCTTCTCGCCGACCTTGTCGACGCCGGGCAGGTTGTCGCTGGTCTCGCCGACCAGCGCCGCGATCTCTGGGTACTGCTCGGGTTCTATCCCGTATCGCTCGCGGACGGCATCCGGGTCGTAGCGCTTCAACTCGGAGACCCCGCGCGCGTTCGGGTAAAGCAGGGTCACATCGTCATCGACGAGTTGGATGGCGTCCCGGTCGCCCGACACGACCAGTACGTCGTAGCCAGCCTCCTTGCCCTGCAGTGACAGGGTGGCCAGGATGTCGTCGGCCTCGTAATCCTCTTTCGTGATGGTCACGATGTTCATCGCGTGGAGGGCTTCTTCGAGCAGCGGGATCTGGCCCTTGAACTCCGGCGGTGTTTCGCCTCGAGTGCCCTTGTAGTCCTCGTATTCGCGGTTGCGGAACGAAAACCGTGAGATGTCGAATGCGACGCCCAGGTGGGTTGGTTTCTCCTTCTGGAGCAGGAGAATCAGCATCGAGAGGAAGCCATGAATCGCGTTGGTGTGCTGCCCATCCCGCGTCACAAAGCTGTCGATCGGGAGCGCGTAGAATGCCCGGAAGGCCAGCGAATGGCCGTCGATGAGCAGAAGAGTAGGCTTTTCGGAGTCCGGCACGGGCTCAGCCTATCCGCCGGTTCCGACACCACCGCCGGAGAGTTGAATGACGAAACTGCCCCCGAACACGCCGCCGGAACTGCTCGAGAGACTGGCAGACGGCGGCGGTGAACTCGCCCGTCGGATGGGCATGGAGTTCCTCGAACTTTCGCCAGAATATTCGGTGGCTACGATGCCGGTCGAAGGTAATCGGCAGGTGGTCGGGCTGCTGCACGGTGGGGCTCACGTCGTGCTCGGCGAGTCGCTCGGATCGATCTCTTCGGCCCTGCACGCGGGCGCTGGACGCTACGCGGTCGGCATCGAGATCAACGCCACGCACAGTCGCTCAGTGACCGAGGGCATTGTCACCGGCACCTGCCGCGCGCTCGTTCTGGGTCGCACCCTGTGCACGCACGAGATCGTCATGACCGACGAGCAGGGGCGACGCCTCTCCACGGTGCGGATGACGAACATGCTTCGAGACCACTCCTGATCGACTTCGCGAACTTACGCTACCTCGGTGGACTGCCTCTCTGAGGAGGAGGGGTCAGGCGTCCCCCGCGCTCACTTCTTTGCGGCCAGCTGCTCGATAATCGCCTGCGAGACATCATGCATCGTGAGACGGCGATCCATGGATGCCTTCTGAATCCATCGGAACGCTTCCGGCTCGCTGAGTCCCATCTTCTCGTTGAGTAGGCCCTTGGCGCGGTCGACGAGCTTGC
>JAYWDH010000145.1:0-4478 GCA_043779945.1 Microbacteriaceae bacterium | reverse complement strand
GCAGCACCTCATCCGGAGTCCCGATTCGGAACCGCCGCCCAGCCAGATAGAGCACGCGGTCGACCGCGTCGAGCACGGGGTTGATGTCGTGCGTCACGAACAGCACGCCGAAGCCGCGCTCACGACGCTTGTCGTCGATCAGCCGACTGATGACACCCTGCGCGCGCATGTCAAGCGAGAGCAGCGGCTCGTCGCAGAGGAGCATGGCTGGATCCCCTGCGAGCGCCTGCCCGATCCGCAGCCTCTGCTGTTCGCCGCCCGAGAGGCTTGAGATCCGCGCGTTCGCGTACTGCTCCGCACCGACCGCGGCCAAGAGCTCGTCGATGCGCTCGCGCCGGGCCCGAGTCGGAAGGGCGACACCCCAACGGTGGCCGTCCACCCCGAGGCCGATGAGATCGCGGCCGCGCAGGGGTATCCCCTCGTCGGCGAGGCGCTGTTGCGGCACGTAACCGATCCTTCGATCGCCGTGTTTGACCGGTTCCCCGAACAGCGTCGCAGTCCCCGCGCTGAGCGGATGCTGCCCCAGCACCGTCTTCAACAGGCTGGTCTTGCCCGAACCGTTCGCCCCGAGCACCGCGACGAACTCGCCCGGCGCCACATCGAGATCGAGCCCGCTCCACAGCACGCGACCTCCCAGGATGAGCTCGGCGTCGCGGAGGGAGAGGACCGGAGCGGTCGGAACAACGGGCGCGGAGGTCACCGTCTAGTGCCCCAGCGCCTGGGCGATGGTCGCGAGAACGCCCCGCTGCCACTCGATATAGCCGAGACCGGTGGGAAGGGTCTCGGAGACCGGCACCGCGGAAATGCCGGCCTTCTTCGCGGCGGCGAGCACGATATCCGTCTGGGGGCCGGTGGTCTGCACGTTGTAGACCAGCACCTTCGCGTCCCCCGAGGTGAAGGTCGCGAGAGTCCGCTCGAGCACGGCGGCGGGCGCGTCGGTGCCCCGCGCGATGGCCTCGCTGAAGGCGGCGGGCGTCACGATCTTCATCCCGAGGGCCGCCAGCACGTAGTCGGGTACCGGCTCGGTGATGGCGACGCCGACGCCCTTCGTCGCTGCCGCCAGATTCGTCTCGTCGTTCTCCAACTTGTCGATCTGGATGCGCAGCTTGGCGCCCCGGTCGGCGAACGTCGCGGAGTGGCTCGGGTCGGCCTTGGCGAACTCAGCGACCAACGCGTCGACCACCTTGCCGATCGTCGGGTAGTCGTAGAACACGTGCTCGTTGAAGTCGGCGGCCTTCGAGTCGTAACCCGAGAGCTTGACCGCGTTGATCACCGGGGCCTTCGTGTTGCCGGAAGCCGAGAGCATCGTGCCGACGAAGTCGTCATAGCCGCCGCCGTTCTCGACGATCACCTGGGCCTTCGAGACGGCGAGCTGGGTGCGCGCATCGGCCTGGTACTCGTGCGGGTCCTTGGCGGGGTTGTCGATGATGGAGGTCACCGTGGCGTAGGTGCCGCCGATGGTCTTGGCCAACGATCCGTAGACATTGGTCGAGGCGACGACCTGGATGGTGGCGGCCACGTCAATGCGGCCCGTGGTGCACCCAGCGAGAACGAGCGCCGCCGCGGTCGCCACCGAGGCGAGCGCGAACGGGCGGAGGCGGGGTGCGCTCATGGCTCTGACGTTACCCGCTATCGAGAATGATTGTCAAAACCATTAGCCCGATGTGCGCCCATCGCCGATGCCCGGTCGTCGTCGAAGGAGTTGTGCCAGGCCTGGATTCAGTCCAAGAGCAGCGCTGGCTCCTCCAGCACGCTCGCGATGTCGGCTGTGAAGCGGCTCGCCACGTCCCCATCCACCACACGGTGGTCGAAGCTGGCGCCCACCGTCGTGACGTATGCGGGGCGCACTTCGCCATCCACGACCCACGGCTTCAACTTGATCGCGCCGAGGGCGACGATGCCGACCTCGCCCGGGTTGAGAATCGGCGTGCCGGTGTCCATCCCGTAGGAACCGAGGTTGGTGATCGTGACGGTGCCCTTCGCCATCTCGGCAGGCTGCGTCCTACCGTCACGGGCAGTGATGGTGAGCTGCTCCAGCGCCTGCGCGAGTTCGAGCAGGCTGAGGTTCTGCGCATCTTTGATGTTCGGCACGATGAGTCCGCGCGGCGTCGCGGCGGCGATCCCGAGGTTCACGTAGTGGTGCACCACAATCTCCGTGTCGGTCCAGCTCGAGTTGACCGTTGGATTGCGACGCACCGCCCAGATGACGGCCTTCGCCATCACCAGGAGCGGGCTGATGCGCACGCCAGCGAAGTCGGGCGAGTTCTTGAGCCGCTTCACGAACTCCATAGTGCGGGTCGCGTTGATGTCGCTGAACACGCTCACGTGGGGCGCCGTGAATGCGCTCTGCACCATCGCGATGGCGATCGCCTTGCGCACGCCCTTGACCGGGATCCGCTCCTCGCGATCCTCGGGCCATTCCGGTGTCTGGATATTGCGGAACACGCTCGCCTGCGAAGCCTGCCGGATCACGTCGTCGCGGGTAATCTCGCCGGCAAGTCCGGTGGCGGTCACCGTCGCTAGGTCGACATCGAGATCCTTCGCGAGTTTGCGGATCGGCGGCTTCGCGATGACCGGGGCGGCAGATGCCGCGGGTACCGAGCTCGGACGTGATGCTGCCGCGGCATCCGGGCCGGTGACCGCTCCTGGTCGGCGGCGGCGGGTGGGCGCGTGCCCGCCCTTGGAGCCGTAGCCGACCAGCACCGCTCCCGACGACTCCTCCGGCGCCGCGATCGTGGCGGCGGTCTCGGCGATTTCGGCCATCATGCTGGCGAGAGCCGCGGCCGGTACCGCCGCAGGCACATCGGCGACCCGAACAGTGGTGCCGGCGGCGGCCTCCGAGTCGACCCTGATGATCACCGTGCCGACCTCGACGGTGTCACCTTCGCTGGCCAGCAGCTCCGTAACAGTGCCGGCGAACGGCGACGGCAGCTCGACAAGCGACTTCGCGGTCTCGATCTCAACCAGCACCTGGTTGACCGTGACGGTGTCGCCCGGCTTGACCTTCCACGAGACGATTTCGGCTTCGGTGAGACCTTCGCCGACATCTGGCAGCGGGAACTCGGATTGCGTCACGATGGCTCCTCTAGTAGCTCGGGCTCAGTACGAAAGGGCGCGGTCGACGGCCTCAAGGATGCGGTCGGCATCTGGCAGGAAGTTGCCCTCGAGCTTCGCGGGCGGGAACGGGGTGTCAAAGCCACTTACGCGCAGCACGGGGGCTTCGAGCGAGTAGAACGCGCGCTCCGCGATCGTTGCCGCGATCTCGGAGCCGACGCTCGCGTGACCGGGAGCCTCCTGCGCGACGATGAGGCGGCCGGTCTTTTGCACCGAGGCAATAATCGGCGCGTAGTCGATCGGCGACAGCGAGCGCAGGTCGATGACCTCGAGGCTCGTACCCTCGCCGGCCGCGATCTCCGCCGCCTGCAAAAGGGCCGCCACCATCGCGCCGTGACCGACCACGGTGACCTCGGTGCCGATCCGAACGACGCGGCTGGCCTGAAACGCACCTGGCGGGGTCTCGCGGTCGACCTCGCCCTTCTGCCAGTAGCGGCTCTTCGGCTCGAAGAACATCACGGGGTCGTTGCTCGCGATCGCCTGCTGGATCATCCAATAGCCGTCCTGCGGAGTGGCTGGGCTGACGACGCGGAGGCCCGGAGTGTGCGCGAAGTAGGCCTCCGGGCTCTCTTGGTGGTGCTCGACGGCGCCGATGTGGCCTCCGTACGGAACGCGGATGACGACCGGGAACTGCGCGGATCCCTCATGGCGGTACGTCATTTTCGCCAGTTGCGAGGTGATCTGATCGAAGCCGGGGAAGATGAATCCGTCGAACTGGATCTCGCACACCGGGCGGTAGCCGCGCATCGCCAGCCCGATCGCCGTACCGATGATGCCGGACTCCGCGAGCGGCGTGTCGATGACGCGATCCTCGCCGAAGTCCTTCTGCAGCCCGTCGGTGACCCGGAAGACGCCGCCGAGCTTGCCGATGTCCTCGCCCATCAGCAGCACCTTGGGGTCGCCTTCCATCGCGACCCGCAGTCCCTCGTTCAGCGCCTTGGCGATCGTGAGCTGCATGTCAGTGGCTCCCGTCGCTGAAGCCCGCGTGGTAGTCGGCAAAGGCGGCGCGCTGCTCCTCGAGCATCGCCGACGGCTCGGCGTAGACGTTCTGGAAGATGAAGTCAGGTTCAGGGTCGGGCATCTCCAGGCAGGCCTTGCGGATCCGGGCCGCGAGCTCGTCGGACTCGGTCTCGACCTTCTCGAAGTACGCCGCGTCGGCCAGCTGCTGCTTGTGCAGGAAGGACTTCATCCTTTCCAGCGGGTCCTTGAGCTTCCACGCCTCGAGCTCGCTGGACAGCCGGTAGCGCGTCGGGTCGTCCGACGAGCTCGCGGCCCGGATCCGCAAGGCCTGCCTGGAGATGCCCGATCCTGAACCTGACTTCATCTTCCAGAACGTCTACGCCGAGCCGTCGGCGATGCTCGAG
>JAYWDH010000144.1:0-4520 GCA_043779945.1 Microbacteriaceae bacterium | reverse complement strand
TTGATCCTGCCGAAGCGACAGGAAGTCGGCCGCAGCGCGCGACCGCTACTTGTTCTTGGCCCGGGTTACGGCATCCGTGTTGTTGGCCCGCTCGTTGCTCGCCTTCTTGGCCTGCTTGTCGTTGCGCTTCTCTTTGAGCGTTTTGGCTGCCGCAGTCTTAGGGCTGTTTTTGCGGGCTGACTTCTCGGCCATGGTTGAGCTCCTTCGTCGAGAGCCGCGCTGACTCTGTTAGCGCGAGACTACACCGGCAAGCAAGGCTCTCGCCCCGCCATCGCCAGCGCGTCAGTGCGTGCGGGCGTCAGTGCGTGAGAGCGAGGCCGATGGTGGCGAGTACGACCGTGAGCGGCGCGGCGATGAGACCGAGTAGCAGGTAGCGCGACCAGCGCACCTCCACTCCGAGACCTTTCAGCCGCGAGTGCCAGAGCAGGGTGGCGATGGACGCCCACGGGGTGATCAGCGGTCCGGCGTTGACCCCGATGAGCAGCGCCGCGAGGCGCACGGGTGACCCCGCCACGGGCTCGAGCGCGAGGTAGGCGGGGAGGTTATCGACGGCATTGGCGCCCAACATCCCGCTGATTGAGAGGCGCAGCAGCGCGCCCACGTCGGTGCCGGATCCCGCCGCCTGGCCGAGTAGCACCGTCAAGCCGAGCGAGTGACCGGCCTCCACCACGAGGAACAACCCGCCCGCGAAGAGCACGAGCTGCCACGGGAGCAGGCTGAAATGGAGTATGGACGGTCGCCGGAACGCGAATACGCCGGCGAGCAGGAGGGCGGCGACGGTCGCAAGGATCCAGACCGGGATGCCCGTGACGAGCAGGGGGAGCAGCACGATCAGCACGCCCCCGCTGGTCCAGAACAGCACGCGGTCGGCGGAGGGGGCGGTCGGCCCTGGTTCGAAGCGCGTCGCGAAGTCGCGGCGATAGATCGCGAACAGGATGGCGCACGGGACCACGATCGCGATGATCGCGGGCACGGCCATCAGCGCGACGAACCGGCCGGGATCCGAGAAGCCGAGCACGTGAAGCGCGAGCAGGTTGGTGAGGTTCGAGACTGGCAGGATCAGGGACGCCGTGTTTGCCAACCAGACGGCCGTGAGAGCGAAGGGGAGCGGAGGCAAGCCGTTCGCGCGGGCGACCAGTACGACGACCGGGGTTAGGAGCACGGCCGTCGTGTCGAGCGACAGGAACGCCGTGCTCATCACGGCGAGTAGGACAACGAAGAACCAGAGCAAACCCGCCCGTCCACGGGCGGCGCGCGCCGTGCGCTCCGCCACGGCGGCGAAGACGCCGGCCTCCGAGGCCAGCTCGGCCACCACCGTGATCGAGACAGCGAAGACCAGGATCGGCCAGACGCGCTCACCGACAGCCAGGGCGTCCGGTGCCGCAAGGATGCCGGTCGCAATGGCCATGCCACCGAGAATGAGAAGCACCACCCCGAGGATCGCCAGCCGCACGATGTCCATTCTGCGGGGTCGGACGTTCAGCCGGACACTATGGGGCGGCTGGTACTGTCCGGGCGTGGACTTTCAGGATGCTGCGCTCGCCCGGTCGGCGCCCCGGCGCCCGAACCCGAAGCCGAAGCGCGCGCGATCGGTCCTGCTGTTCGCGCGCGACATCCTGTTCATTCTGCTCGCCGCGATTGTCGTGTCGTTCGTCGTCAAAACCTTCCTGGTGCGCTCGTTCTACATCCCCTCCGCATCGATGCAGAACACTCTGACGATCAACGACCGCGTGCTCGTCAACGAGCTGGAGCCACGCCTGACGCCGCTGCAGCGCGGCGACGTGATTGTGTTCACCGACCCGGGCAGCTGGCTCACCGGTACCCCCAGGCCGCCGAAGCCGACGGGGGTGGCGGGAATCGTAACGGGGGCGCTCGACTTCATCGGCCTCGCCGCCTCCGACAGCGACGACCACCTCATCAAGCGGGTGATCGGCCTGCCAGGCGATCACGTCGCCTGTTGTACCGCAGACGGCCGGCTAACGGTCAACGGCATCCCAATCGACGAGCCGTACCTGCGCCTGCCAGCCGGTGTGACTCGCGCCTCTTACGTCGACTTCGATGTAACCGTGCCGAAGAGCTCGCTCTGGGTGATGGGCGACAATCGCAACAATTCCGAGGACTCTCGGTACCACCAGTCGCTCCCGACGAAGGGCTTCGTTCCCCTGGCGGATGTCGTGGGCCGAGCCTTCGTGATCACGTGGCCGATCAGCCGCTGGACCTTTCTGGGCGACTACCCGTTGACCTTCGACGGCGTGGACTCGAGAGGCCCGCGCTGAACCCTCCTCCCGTGGCCTACTTGGACCCGGAGTGCTAGTTGGCGATGCAGTGGAAGTCAGGTGTGAACCCGTTGGGGGTAGCGGATCTCCGCGATCTCGGCGTTGCTCTCGCCGGGGGCACGCTGGGCGTCGATCTCGAATCAGCGTGCCGCCGATTTCGGCCTGACCACCGCTGCTCCCGGCGTTGGCAGCTAGTCTGCGGACTGTGCGTGAATCGGAGGTTAGGCTCCCCCCGGGGGAACTGCAACGCCTGAACGAGTGCGTCCTCGAGCCGATCCGGGTTCCCGGGGCCGTTCAGCCCCATGGATTTCTGCTCGCAGCGCCCCTCGACACCCTGACGATCTCGCACCTGAGTGACAACGTCGGTGCCTTGTTCGGCGCGGAGCCGATGGCATTGTTCGGGCAGCCGCTGTCGACAGTATTCGGGATGCGGGCGGTCGACGATCTCCTCGACGTTGTCGACACCCTCACCGTTTCGTCCAACCCGGTGCGGGTCCCCGTCGACGACGTCATGTTCGACGCAGTCGTCCACGTGGCCGGTGAGTTGCTCGTGGTGGAAATCGAAACGCCATCTCCGGAGTTCGAGGGTCGAACCGCGACGCTGCGGGCTGCGTTGCGCCGACTTACGACGGCCAGCACAATTCAGGAGTTGTGGGATCACACGGCTACGGAGATCTCTAGGATCACTGGATTCGACCGCGTCATGGTCTATCACTTCCACCCCGACGGCCACGGCGAAGTCGTCGCCGAGGTCGCTGCTGAGGGGATGGAACCGTACTTCGGGCTGCACTACCCGGAATCGGACATCCCGGCGCAGGCGCGCGAGCTCTACCTGACAAAGCAGTCGCGGTTGATCGGGAGCAGCACACGGGAGCCCGCAGCTCTCCTCGCGGACGCAAATGCCGTGGCCCCGGCAATGCTCGATCTCAGCGGCGCGGAACTGCGCGCAGTGTCACCTCACCACCGCGAGTTCATGCGCAACATGGGACAGGCGTCCACCTTCTCGCTTTCGATTGTCAGCGCTGGTCGACTGGTGGGCATGATCACCTGCGCTCATCGCACCGAGCGGCGGATCCCGTATGCAACGCGCGAGATGCTCGAGATCTTCGCCAACCAGATGGCCCTTCACCTCGCCGGAATGCGCGAGATCGATCGGCTTGAGCGTCGCGACCGGATTCGCAACATTCGGGGCTCGCTGGTCGCGCAGCTCGCGCAGACACTCGATATTCCGAGGGCGCTGACGCACGGACCGATCACCCTGCTTGACCTGGTGCCCGCCGCCGGCGCCGTTGTCTATGTCAGCGAGGAGTTCCACCGCATCGGGGAGGCGCCGAACGATGCAGAGCTCGTCAAGTTCGCGACTGTTCTTGCGGCAAATGGCGGGTTGACGTTCAGCAGCAACGCGATCCGCCTCGACCACCCGGAGATCGCGGCAACGGTTCCGGATTTCGCGGGTGCCCTCGTGCGACCCTTCGGTCACGGTGGCGGTTTCATCGCGTGGTTCCGCCACGAGATCGTCCAGACTGTGAAGTGGCTCGGAGACATGTCTCCGACGAACCGCCTCACGCCGCTGTCGCCGCGAAACTCCTTTTCGTCCTGGACGGAGGACGTGACGGGGACGTCGGCCCGCTGGGGAGGCGTTGAACGCGAAGTCGCCGAGCTCTGCCGCGACCTGGATTCCGTGCTGCTACGCCGGGTCGAATCCGAGCTGGCTGAGCTGGCTCTGCGGGATGCTCTGACCGGTTTGCCCAATCGGCGCTTGCTGATGGATCGCCTCGGACAGGGCATCGCGCGTGCGGAGCGCCAGACTCAGCTCGCGGTTCTATTCATTGATCTGGACGGTTTCAAGAAGATCAACGACACGCACGGGCACGCCGCTGGCGACGACGCGCTGCGGTTCGTTGCGCGCCGGCTCGACGAGACCGCGCGTCGTGAGGATACGGTGGCCCGCCTCGGCGGCGACGAGTTCGTCGTGCTTTGCGAGAACACCTCTGCTGAGGAGGCGGCCGGAATCGCGCAGCGGATTCTCAGCTCCCTCGCGAACGCCGAGGACCCGGCTCCCGCGTGGTCGATCGGCGCGTCGATCGGGATCGCGATGGCCACGTTCGATGTCGGAGCCTCCCAACTGCTCAGCGCTGCCGACGCGGCAATGTACCGCGCGAAGACCGCCGGGGCGAACCGGATCGAGTTCTAGCCGAGGTCCTTGGCGGCGAGAGGCTTCTGCGCGCAACGATGATCGTGCTC
>JAYWDH010000143.1:0-4521 GCA_043779945.1 Microbacteriaceae bacterium | reverse complement strand
CAAGCCCCGAGTGGAAGGGCTCTGAGATCAGCTGCGGGAAGAAGGTTTTCCCGGTCAGAGCTCCCTTATCGGCCGCCGAGAGTGTGTCGAGCGCCCCGGTCGGGCCGAGAATCGTCGCGACCGGGTTGTAGCCCAGGAAGGCCGCGAACAGACTGCCCACCGGGGGAGTGGCCGCCACCTGGTTGGCGACCGCGGTGCCGACTCCGTGGCTGGTGAGTCCGGCGCGCAAAGCGTTCGGAAGCGTGGTGGCGAGGCCCGCGATCATCAGCGAGAAGAAGATGCCGACCGAGAGCGAGTTGCCCGCGTTCTGGAAGGTGCCGGTCATGCCGGATGCCGCCCCTCGCTGATTCGCCGGAACGCTGTTCATGATCGCGGTGCGGTTGGGTGCCGCGAACATCCCGGAGCCCACACCGTTCAGGAAGGTCAGCACCGCAAAGATCCAATACTCGAAGTTGACCGGGATGAAGAGCAGCGCGATGAAGGTGACCGCCACCAACATCAGCCCGCCGGTCGCGAACGTGCGCGCCCCGAAACGGTCCGACAGGATGCCCGAGATCGGCCCCGAGACCAGGAACCCAACGGTCAGCGGCAACAGATAGATGCCTGCCCAGAACGGGGTCGACTCGTAGCTGTAGCCGTGCAGCGGAAGCCAGATACCCTGCAGCCAGATGATCAGCATGAACTGCAGACCACCGCGTCCGATCGAGGCCAGCAGGCCGGCCAGGTTGCCGAATACGAAGGCTCGGATGCGGAACAGCTTCAGGTTGAACATCGGATACTTCACCCGCTGCTCGATGAACACGAACACCACGAGCATGGCGATACCGCCGATGATCCCCGTGACCACCCACGGGTTGCCCCAGCCTGTGTTGGAGACGCCGTAGGGCTGGATCCCGTAGGTGATCCCCGCGAGTAGAGCGGTCAGCCCGATCGCGAACACGATGTTGCCCGGCCAGTCGACCTTGCCCTCGGAGCGCACCGAGACCTCGTGCAGCGACTTGTACGACCAGATCGTGCCCAGGATACCGAACGGCACGCTCACGATGAAGATCGCGTGCCAGTCGATCGAGGCCAGTACGCCACCGACGATCAGTCCGAGGAAGGTGCCGGCGATGGCCGCGATCTGATTCACGCCGATCGCGAATCCACGTCGGTTCGCCGGGAACGCGTCCGTGAGGATCGCGGTCGAGTTCGCGAACAGCATCGAGCCGCCGACGGCTTGCACCACGCGCCATCCGATCAGCCAGAGCGCTCCGGTACCGCTGGTGAACGGGTCGAACACCAGGGCGATCGCGGCGACGGTGAAGATCACGAAGCCGAGGTTGTAGATGCGCACGCGGCCGTAGATGTCACCGAGGCGCCCGAAACTGACCACGAGCACGGCGGTGACCAGAATGTAGCCCATCAGCATCCAGAGCAGGTAGCTGACGTTGCTGGGCTCGAGCGGGTTGAGCTTGATGCCGGTGAAGATCGCGGGCAACGAGATCAGCACAATGGAGCCGTTGATCGTCGCCATCAGGATGCCCAGGGTGGTGTTGCTCAGGGCGATCCACTTGTAGTTCGGGTGGTCCTTGTTGAACATTCCAGCGCGTTCGCGCGCGGGCTTCGTGTGTGACACGTGACTTCTCTCTGGGTGAGCCAGGCGGCTGCGGCATCTCTCCATCGAGCGTACCAAATCGTTACTTGTCAAATGCTAACTATATCGTTGGGCTCTGCCGCGAAGCTAAACTCACGTGAACACTGGCCAAGTGAATCGAGCGCGCATGACCGTCACCGTTTCCGACATCACGTTGCCCGCCGTGGCCGGAGGCAGCAAAGGGCTCACGGGCATGCTGGCCGTGCCGGACGGGCCGGGACCGTGGCCGGGTGTGGTACTCGTGCACGAGGCATTCGGGATCAACGACATCATGCGGCGCCAAGTTGCGCGCATGGCCGAGGCCGGGTATCTCGCGCTGATGCCCGACCTGTTCGCGATGGGCGGGGCGCGCAAGTGCCTCAATGCGACCTTCCGTGCACTGCGTTCGGGAGAGGGGCGCGCGTTCGTCGACATCGAGAGTGCTCGAGCGCTGCTCGCAGCGAGATCCGATTCCACCGGGGTCACGGGGCTGCTCGGCTTCTGCATGGGGGGCGGGTTTGCGCTCGCCGCGGCATCCGGGCACGGGTTCGGGGCGGCATCCGCGAATTACGGGATGCTGCCGCGCGACCTCGATGACGCCCTTGAGCACGCCTGCCCGATTGTCGGCAGCTACGGTGGCCGTGATAAGACGCTCAGCGGAGCCGCCGCCAAGCTCGAGACGGTGCTGACGGCGCACGGAATCGCGCACGACATCAAGGAATACCCGACCGCCGGGCACTCCTTCCTCAACGACGCCCCCACCGGCCCAGCAGCGGTGCGGTTCCTCACCTCGCGGATCATGGGCGCTGGGCCAGATCCGGTCGCCGCCGCCGACGCGTGGGTGCGCATCGAGGCGTTCTTCGGCGAGCACCTGGCGACGCCGGCCGCTTGACCGGACTACAGCCGCTTAACTCCGGAGATCCCAGTGATTTTTCCGGAGCATTCCATCGCGAGGCCAGAGAACACGCGTGTTGACGGGAACGGTGGTCTGAAAGCTCCGGAGAAACGATGCTGGCCGGGTGCCGTTGCCCGCGCCTAGCTCGAGGCCTCACGCGACCTGGCGATCCGCGGAGTCGCGGACCCCCGGATGCCGCTCCTGGTCTGCGGACAGCGAACCGGCGCGCGCCGCGGCCACCGTTTCGGCGGCGACAGCGGCAGAATAATCCCATGATCTACGAGTCCCGCGTCTACACGACGCTACCCGGCCGGATGCCGGCTCTGCTCGCCAGGTTCGAGAACGCGACGCTCGGATTCTGGGAGACGTACGGCATCCGCCAGCTCGGATTCTTCACGACCGTGATCGGCGAATCGAGCCAGGACCTCACGTACTTCCTGGTCTGGGAGTCGATGGCTGAGCGCGAGCAAAAGTGGATGGCGTTCCAGTCCGATCCGGCGTGGATCGTCGCCCGTACGGCGAGCGAAGCTGACGGGCAGATCGTGGCGAACGTTGCGAGCAGCTTGCTCACTCCGACGAAGTTCTCGGCCATCCAGTAGCCAGCGATGATCACCGAGCACGCCATTCTCACCGTCAACCCGGGCCAGGAGTCGGCCTTCGAGACCGCGTTCGCCGTGGCTCGACCGCTCATCTCGTCGATGCCCGGCTTTGTCGACCTGTCGCTGTCGCGATCGATGGAGACGCCCAACGAGTACCTGCTGCTCGTCGCCTGGAACACCGTCGAGGATCACACGGTCGGCTTCCGTGGCTCGCCCGAGTATGAACGCTGGCGCGAACTGCTGCACTCCTTTTATCAGCCGTTCCCGACGGTCGAGCATTTCGTCGAGGTGAAGGGCTAGCAGCCGCTAGCCGAGCGACGGCCGGATGTCGTTGACGATCGACTCCAGGATGCGCGCGTTGAACTCGACCCCGAGTTGGTTCGGCACGGTCACGAGGACCGTGTCGGCGGCCTGGACCGCGGCATCCTGAGCCAGCTCGGCGGCGATCGTGTCTGGCTCGCCGATGTAGCTACGCCCGAAGCGCGCGTTGCCACCGTCGAGCCAGCCGACCTGGTCCTTCGAGTCGGCCTGGGCGCGCAGCCCGAAGTAGTGGCGGGTCTCGTCGTCGATCAGCGGCAGGATGCTTCGGCTCACCGATACGCGGGGCTCACGCTCGTGTCCGGCAGCCCGCCAGGCGTCGCGGTAGAGCTGAATCTGCTCAGCTTGGAGCTCATCGAAGGGCACGCCGGTGTCCTCCGTGAGCAGGGTCGAACTCATCAGGTTCATGCCCTGTTCGGCGGTCCAGACCGCGGTCGCGCGGGTGCCTGCACCCCACCAGATTCGCTCACCGAGCCCGGGAGAGCGCGGCTCGATCGCGAGCGGGCCACTGATCCCGGCGAGCTGTGGGTTCGACATGGCGACTCCAGCGCCCTCGATCGCCGCACGGAAGATCTCGGTGTGCTCGCGGGCCAGGTCGGCATCCGTCTCCCCGTCGGCTGGGACGTACCCGAACGAGTGCGATCCGTTCAACGCGGTCTCGGGTGAGCCGCGACTGACCCCGAGTTGCAGGCGACCGCCGCTGATGAGGTCGGCGGCGCCGGCATCCTCGGCCATGTAGAGCGGGTTCTCGTAGCGCATATCGATCACGGCGGTGCCAAGTTCGATCGTCGTGGTGCGGGCGCCCATCGCGGCGAGCAGCGGAAAAGGCGAGGCGAGCTGGCGGGCGAAGTGGTGCACGCGCACGTAGGCGCCGTCGACCCCGAGATCCTCGGCCGCGACCGCGAGCTCGATGCTCTGCAGCAGGGCATCGCCACCGCTGCGGACCTGCGATCCGGGGACCGCCTGCCAGTGTCCGAACGAGAGGAAGGCGATCTTGGTGCTCATCTTCACCCGAACGTCTCGGGGCACGGCGGGATTCCCAGGGCCTATCCCGGATGTCTTTGCCATGTTTCCACGCAGTTACATCTGCGGGC
>JAYWDH010000142.1:0-12385 GCA_043779945.1 Microbacteriaceae bacterium | reverse complement strand
CGCCGTCTCATCTTGCACAGGAGGAACATTGAAACTCACACGGGTTTCTCTCGCGGTGGCAGTTGTCGCCGCAGGAGCTTTGGTTTTGGCGGGTTGTGCCGCAGGCGGGGGCTCCGAGATTCAGACAGGCACCACTCTGACAGCAGTCCAGAACTCGTCGTTCGTCGCGGCCAACGGCAACACGGGTGACGGCAACTCGACGTACAACAACAACATCAACTACATGACGAGCTCGTGGTTCTACTACTACGACAACACCCCGAAGCTGGTCAAGAACACGAAGTTCGGCTCGTACACCGTGGTGTCGAAGAGCCCGCTGACCATCAAGTACACGATCGCCGATGGCGTGAAGTGGTCGGATGGCACCCCGGTCGATGCGAATGACCTCCTGCTCGACTGGGTCTCCAGCATTTCGAAGTACAACGACACCAAGGGCAAGGTCAACTTCACCTCGGCCAACGCCGGCACGGGTCTGGATGGCGTCACCGCGGTGCCGAAGATCTCGGACAGTGGCAAGTCGATGACCATGGTCTACTCGACCCCCTACGTCGACTGGGAGCTCGCTCTTCCTTCGGCGATGATGCCCGCTCACATCGCGTACGAGGAGGCCTTCCCGAAGGTGACCGACGCGACCAAGGCAAAGGCCGCGCTCACCAAGGCGATCCAGTCCGATGACACGGCTACCCTGGCGGCAGTCGCCAAGGTGTGGGGAACGTCATGGGCATACGACACGCTGCCCACCGACAAGAAACTTCTAGTCGCGGACGGCCCGTACACGATCACCAAGCTCGTGAAGGACCAGTACGTGACGCTGTCGGCCAACAAGAACTACAGCTGGGGCCCATTGCCGAAGCTGTCGCAGATCACGGTTCGCTTCATCCAGGACCCGACCGCTCAAGTTCAGGCTCTGCAGAACGGTGAAGTCAGCGTCATCTCGGGTCAGGCCACCGCAGACACAGTGGCTGCGTTGAAGGGTCTGAGTGGTGTCACCACCACGACGACTTCCACCTCGACGTACGAGCACGTCGACCTCACCTTCAACAACGGCGGTCCGTTCGACCCCGCCGCCTATGGTGGCGACGCCGCGAAGGCGAAGATGGTGCGGCAGGCGTTCCTCAAGACGATCCCGCGTCAGGACATCGTCGACAAGCTCATCAAGCCGATCAGTGCGACGGCCAAACTCGACGACTCGCAGACAATCCTTCCTGGTGCAGCGGGCTACGACACCTCGGTCGCCGCGAACGGTTCCGGGGGCTACGCCAAGGTCGATATCGCCGGGGCGAAGGCCCTGCTTGCTCAAGCGGGCGTCCCGAACCCGACCGTCAAGTTCATGTACGGCAAGAGCAACACGCGTAGGGCGAGCGAGTTCGCGCTCATCCAGGCGTCGGCCGTTCAGGCTGGCTTCACGGTGATCGACGCGGGTAACGACAAGTGGAGCAGCAAGCTCGGTGACGGCACCTACGATGCCGTTCTCTTCGCTTGGCAGTTCACCTCGCTGGCCGTCACGGGTACGCAGTCGCAGATCCAAACGGCTGGTGGGAACAACTTCAACGGTTATTCCAACAAGGACGTGGATGCGGCGTTCAAGACGCTGACCACGGAGTACGACGCGTCGAAGCAGCGGGCGATCCTCGCCTCGGTCGACAAGCTGCTGTGGAACGATGGATACGGTGCGACGATCTTCCAGTTCCCGGAGGTTACGGCCTCCTCGAACAAGGTGAAGAACGTTTCGGACAACCCGCTCTCGCCGAGCGTGTTCTGGAACTTCTTCGACTGGACGTCGACCGGCAAGAAGTAGTTCACGACCCTCTCGGGTTAACCGAGCGCCGGGGGCCAACTGCCCCCGGCGCTCGCGCGAGAGCCACCCGCTCTTGCCCTCCCTGTCCGGAACAGCAATGATCGTCACACACCGCCTGCGATCCTCCGGAATGCCCGGCAGGCTCCCCGAAGAACGTTGAACCGATGCTGACCTTCTTGTCCCGCCGCTTGATCGCATCAGTTCTGGTGCTTCTGGCGGCGTCCTATCTCGTTTACGTCCTGTCAGCCAACTCCGGAGATCCGCTCGACGACCTTCGTCAGAGCACGGCACGGAACAAGGCCGAGTTGATCCAGCAACGCACGGCTCTGCTGCACCTCGATGTGCCGGTCCCTTTGCGGTATTTCATCTGGCTCGGCGGCGTGCTCAAGGTCTTCATCGGCCAGTTCGACCTCGGCAGATCGCGTGACGGGCAGTCGGTCGTCACGATGCTGAACTCGGCGGTCGGCGTCACTGTGCAGCTGTTGATTACTGCCACGCTGCTGGCGATCGTCTTCGGCATCCTGATCGGCATCACGACCGCGCTCCGTCAGTACAGCGGCTACGACTATTCGGTCACGACGCTGTCCTTCCTGTTCTTCTCGCTGCCGTCGTTCTTCGTGGCCGTGATTCTGAAGCAGTACGTGGGCATCGGCTTCAACAACTTCCTGGCCACGCCGGGGTTCCCCTGGTGGGTGATCGTGATCGTGGCCCTGCTGGCGGGCGCGATCTGGCAGGGCGTCCTCGGCGGAAGTCTTCGCCGCCGTCTCATCACGGCTGCCATCGCCGGTGGTGCCACCGCGGGGGTGATGATCTACATCACATTGACCAACTGGTTCAACAACCCCAGTCTCGGAATCGGCATGATCGCGGTGCTCGGCGTCGGTCTCGCCGTCCTCGTCACGGTGCTCACCTCGGGCCTGGCCAACCGCAAGTCGCTCTACACGGGATTGACGGTCGTGGCGCTCGGCCTCGCGGTCTACTATCCGTTCAACCTAGTTTCCGACTCGCTGACCATCTGGTCGCTGCTCGGCCTCGGTGTTCTGACGGTCGCCGTCGGGATCATCGTCGGCTATCTCTGGGGGGGCAGTGACCGCGCGGTCTCGGCCCGTACTGGCGCGATCACCGCGTTCCTGGTGGCCTTCCTGATCGTCGTCGATCGCCTCATGCGGTCCTGGAGCAACTACGCCAACAGCGACATCATCAATGGGCGACCGATCGGCACCGTGGGGGCCGGCACGCCAAACCTCAGCACCGTCACCAGTAACTTCTGGGTCGAGAGCCTTGACAACTTCACGCATCTTCTCTTGCCGACGGTCTCCGTCATGCTGATCTCGCTCGCCGCCTACAGCCGCTATTCGCGAGCGAGCCTGCTCGACGTCCTGAACCAGGACTACATCAGGACCGCCCGCGCCAAGGGGCTGAGCGAGCGCACCGTCATCATGCGGCACGCGTTCCGCAACGCACTCATCCCGATCACCACCATCGTCGCCTTCGACTTTGGTGGCCTGGTGGGGGGAGCGATCATCACCGAGATTGTCTTCGCGTGGTCGGGCATGGGAAAGCTCTTCAACGACGCGTTGAAAATTGTGGATGTCAATCCACTCATGGGCTTCTTCCTCGTCACGGGATCGGTGGCCGTGCTCTTCAATCTCCTCGCCGACTTGAGTTACACGGCGCTCGACCCTCGAATCCGGGTGACAGTATGACCATCCCCCTGAGCCCCCAGCCGCCGAGCGGCTCGGACCCACTGGACTCCGACCGCAAAACGCTCAGCGACGACATCCTCCTGGACGAGTCGAACGGTGAACAATCCGAGAACTCGATTGAGCTCAAGGAGATCGCTGGCCTGAGTCAAGGGCGCATCGTGCTTCGGCGATTCTTCCGGCATCGTGGCGCGCTGGTGTCGCTGATCGTCCTGGCCGTCGTCATCATCACGGCATTCAGCTCGGAGGGCATCGACGCCCTCGGGATCAAGATCCCCGGCTGGTGGCAGTACCGGTACACGCATATCGGCGACGTCTCCAACGGCGGACGGCCGACGCTGAGCCTCATCCCGGAATGGTTGGGTGGGGCTGGCATCCGCTGGGGCGATCACCCCTTCGGCCAGGACGAGGTCGGCCACGACACCTTCGCGCAAGTGATGCGCGGAACCCAGCAGTCGCTGATGATCGTCTTCGTCGTCGGCATCGTTGCGACGTTCATCGGCATCGTCGTCGGCGCGGTGAGCGGCTTCTTCCGAGGTGCGATCGACGCCGTCCTGATGCGTATCACCGATGTCGTCATCATCATCCCGCTCCTCGTATTAACGGCCACCCTCGGCCGAACCTTCGGCAATGCGGGGTCGTTCGTGCTGGCGCTGGTTCTGGGCTTCGCGTCATGGACCGGTCTCGCCCGCCTCATGCGCAGTGACGTGCTCGGGCTGCGTGAACGCGAGTTCGTCGATGCCGCCCGGGTGGCCGGGGCGAGCGCGGGCCGCATCATGTTCGTGCACATCCTGCCGAACGCCATCGGCGTCGTCATCGTGAATGCGACATTGCTGATGTCGGCCACGATCCTCATCGAGGCCGCGATTGGTTTCCTCGGCTTCGGCGTGCAGGCGCCGGATGTCTCACTTGGCAAGCTGATCGAGGACTTTGCGACCGCGTTTACGGTGCGACCGTGGCTGTTCTGGTGGCCAGGAGCGATGATCGTGGTGATCGCGTTGACCATCAACTTCATCGGTGATGGTCTGCGCGACGCCTTCGATCCTCGCCAGAAGCGCGCGCTCAACCGCGCTGCCCGTCTGGCGAAGGTCGAAGCCCGCGCGAAGGCGCGCGTGGCGGCATCCGCATGATGCTCGGCCAGGCGGCGCTAGTGGATCAGCATGCGCTAGTGGATCAGGACGGCGGCCAACAGGCCGAGCGCCACGAGGCCGCCCCCGATCAGCAGCGCGCGCGCATTCCACGTCGTGGTCAGACCGGTGCCCTCGATCACGCCGGAGTCCAGGTAGCCCGCGTCCTGCAGAGTGATCCAGGCGCGCCGAACGTGAAGGGCGGTGATACCCGACTCGGAGTTCGGTACGTCGCCGAGGGGAACCGAGGTCTCCCCCCGCGAGGCGTCGACCCGACTGCGGGCGCCGATCGGGCCGCTGAGGCCCGTCAGGTCAGCGCGCACCGTGTTGATGCCGGCGTAGCGGCTCGGCGAGGGCGCCGACCAGGCGACGACCTTTGCGCCGCCGCGGAGAAAGAGCGTGAGTGCATAGCGGGTGCGGACATCCAAGATGGCTGGCCAGCTGACACGGTAACTTCGGAACGGATTCACCACCGTGACGCCCGAGGGACCGACGCTGACACTCGGATACCAGAACAGCAACCAGCAGAGGTAAACAACCGCGACCGCCAGCAGGCTGAATTGCAGGGTGTCGCGGGGTATGCCGCGGTAGACGAACGAGAAGAGTCCGACGGCCGCGAACAGGCCGATTGCGACCGTCAGTACCTTGCCGGAGGTCGGCCGAAGGGTCACCTCGTTAGGCAAGTTGACCGGCGTCAGATTGGACATCTTCCCATGGTGACAGACTTCGCCGCGCGCCCCGTGGCGGCCGGAAAGGGAACCAAGTGAACGCCATGGCGACGAGCAGCGAGGAGCCGATCCTGGAGGTCACCGGCCTCGGGGTCGACTTCTGGGTGGACGGGACGTGGTACCCGGCTGCGATCGACATGAACTACACGATCAAGCGGGGCGAGGTGCTCGCGATCGTGGGCGAGTCCGGCTCCGGAAAGAGCTCAAGCTCGATGGCCCTGCTGGGTCTGCTCCCGCCGAACGCGCGCGTCACCGGCAGCATCAAGCTCACCGGTCGCGAGATGACCACGCTGTCGGCGAGCAAGGTCCGCCAGATTCGCGGTAAGGAGGTCGCAGTCATCTTCCAGGAGCCGATGACCGCTCTCAACCCGGTGTACACGGTCGGTTTCCAGATCCTGGAAGCGTTGCGCCTGCACCAGAACCTGGGTCCGGTCGACGCCAAGAAACGCGCGATCGAGTTGCTCGGCATGGTCGAGTTGCCGGATCCGCCTGTCGCCTTCGACAAGTACCCTCACCAGCTCTCGGGCGGGCAGCGCCAGCGCGCGATGATCGCCATGTCGATCTCCTGCGACCCACTGTTACTCATCGCCGACGAGCCGACGACGGCGCTCGACGTGACCGTGCAGGCCGAGATTCTGGAGCTGATGCGCAACCTGCGCACCCGGCTGAACAGCGCGATCATCCTGATCACCCACGATCTCGGGGTTGTCGCCGACCTGGCCGACCACATCATCGTCATGAAGGACGGCCGCATCGTCGAGCGAGGCTCGATCGAGGACATCTACTACCACCCGCAGCATCCGTACACGAAGCAGTTGCTTGCCGCTGTTCCGCACCTCGGCGCGCACGAGGTCACCGCACCATCCGGTGACCCGAGAGCGGAGCCCGTTCTCGCACTCGAAGACGTGACGATCGAATACCCCAAGCGCGGCCGCATCCCCGCCTTCCGTGCGGTGGAGCACGTCACCTTCGACATCAAGCAGGGCGAGATCGTCGGCCTGGTGGGGGAGTCCGGATCGGGCAAGACCACGATCGGTCGCGCCGCCGTCGGCCTCCTGCCGGTTGCCGAGGGGTCGATGCGGGTGCTGGGCAGCGACCTCGCCGTTGCCGGCTCGAAGGAATTGCGCCAGATCCGCAAGCAGATCGGCATCGTCTTCCAGGACCCGGGCTCCTCGTTGAACCCGCGTTTCCCGATCGGGCAGAGCATCGGCGAGCCGCTGTTTCTGGCCAAAGAGGCGAAGGGTTCGGCCCTCGACCGTCGCGTGGAGGAGCTGCTCGACCAAGTCGAGCTGCCGCGATCCTTCCGTAACCGCTATCCGCACGAACTCTCCGGCGGTCAGCGGCAGCGTGTCGGCATCGCGCGCGCGCTCGCGCTCAGCCCCGCACTGCTGGTCGCCGACGAGCCAACCTCGGCCCTCGACGTCTCAGTGCAGGCCCGCTTCCTCGAGCTGCTTCAGGGCTTGCAGCAGGAGTTGCACTTCGCGTGCCTCTTCGTGAGCCACGATCTGGGCGTCGTCGACGCGCTCGCTCACCGCATCGTGGTACTCAACAAGGGTCAAGTGGTCGAGCAGGGGAGCCGCGAGGAGATCCTTCGCGCCCCCAAAGACCCCTACACGCAGCGCCTGCTCGCCGCGGTTCCGGTGCCAGACCCACGCGAGCAGCGCGAGCGTCGCGAGCAGCGTCGCGTCGGCTGAAGGCGTGTCCGTCAGCTGCGCGAACGCCGGGCAACCGGAGATCCGAGCATGGATCGCATAGACTGAGGAGTCCGCGCCCTGTGTCGGGCAGCGATCTCAACTCTGCTCCCGAGCATTTTCGGGGCCCTCCCTTCTTCCTCGAGGTACATCCATGGCTATGGCCACCCGTTCCGATTTGCGCAACGTCGCGATCGTCGCTCACGTCGACCACGGCAAGACGACTCTCGTCGACGCCATGCTGCGTCAGACGAACTCCTTTGGCGAGCACGCGCACGTCGACGAGCGCGCTATGGACTCGAATGATCTCGAGCGGGAAAAGGGCATCACCATCCTCGCGAAGAACACCGCGGTGACCTACAAGGGCATCCACGCCATCGAAGGTCCGGTCACCATCAACGTGATCGACACTCCCGGCCACGCCGACTTCGGCGGAGAGGTCGAGCGCGGCCTGAGCATGGTTGACGGCGTCGTCTTGCTGGTCGACGCGAGCGAGGGCCCGCTGCCCCAGACCCGGTTCGTGCTGCGCAAGGCCCTTGAGGCGAAGCTGCCGGTCATCCTGCTTGTCAACAAGACCGACCGACCGGATGCTCGCATCGACGAGGTCGTGGCCGAGAGCCAAGACCTGCTGCTGGGTCTCGCGAGCGACCTGAGCGACGACTTCCCCGATCTGGACATCGACGCCATCCTGGACGTCCCGGTGGTCTACGCCTCCGGCCGCAACGGCGCCGCGAGCTGGAACAAGCCGGAGAATGGCACCCTGCCAGACAACGCGGACCTCGAGCCGCTGTTCGACGCCATTCTGAAGCACGTGCCGGCTCCGTCGTACGATGACGAAGCACCCCTGCAAGCCTGGGTCACCAACCTCGACGCCTCGCCGTTCCTCGGCCGTATTGCGCTGCTCCGTGTTTTTTCGGGCAAGCTCATCAAGGGCCAGACGGTTGCCTGGGTGCGCCACGACGGCTCGCACTCGAACGTGCGCATCACCGAGCTGCTGAAGACCCGCGCTCTGGAGCGGTATCCAGCCGAGGAGGCCCACGCGGGTGACATCGTCGCCATCGCCGGGATCGACGAGATCACGATCGGCGAGACGATCGCCGACCCCGACGACGTGCGGCCGCTGCCGGCCATCACGGTCGATGACCCCGCCATCTCGATGACGATCGGCACCAACTCCTCGCCGGTCATCGGCAAGGTCAAGGGCCACAAGCTGACCGGTCGAATGGTCAAGGACCGCCTCGACCGCGAGCTCGTGGGCAATGTGTCGCTCAAGGTCGTCGACATCGGGCGTCCCGACGCCTGGGAGGTGCAGGGCCGCGGTGAACTCGCCCTCGCCATCCTTGTCGAGAACATGCGCCGCGAAGGCTTCGAGCTCACCGTCGGCAAGCCGCAGGTGGTCACCCGTCAGGTCAACGGCAAGACGCATGAGCCATTCGAGCACCTCACGATCGACGCCCCCGAGGAGTACCTCGGCGCAATCACGCAACTGCTCGCCGCTCGCAAGGGTCGTATGGACAACATGTCCAACCACGGCACCGGCTGGGTGCGTATGGAGTTCATCGTGCCCTCGCGGGGCCTGATCGGCTTCCGCACCGAGTTCCTCACCATCACTCGCGGCACTGGTATCGCCAACGCAATCTCGCACGGCTACGAGGCGTGGGCGGGCACCATCACGACCCGCGTCAACGGATCAATCGTCGCTGACCGGGCCGGCGTCGCCACCCCGTTCGCGATGGTTGCCCTGCAGGAGCGCATGTCGTTCTTCGTAGAGCCCACGCAGGAGGTCTACGAAGGTATGGTCGTCGGCGAGAACTCGCGTGCCGACGACATGGACGTGAACATCACCAAAGAGAAGCAGCTCACCAACATGCGCCAGTCGACGGCCGACAACTTCGAGCGGATGACGCCCTCCCGGCGCCTCACCCTCGAGGAGTGCCTCGAGTTCGCACGTGAAGACGAATGCGTCGAGGTGACACCTGAGGTGGTGCGCATCCGCAAGGTCGAACTCGACCAGAGCGCCCGCGCCCGCTCCGCCTCGCGGCAGAAGCGTCAAGAACTCTCGGTCTGAGTGGTTTGGCGCGCCGCCACCGCGGCGCGAGGTGCGGTTCGATATCCAAACGCGCGCACCTACCGGGCACGCGTTTCACTGGTAACAGGATCTTTCTTCCGGGCGCCCCAACTGGATCTCGCAGCTAGAAGGCCTGGAAGATCACCGACAAGATCTCGAGCGTCGACGACTTCGAGAAGATCGACTCAGACCTTGCTGCCCGCTTCACCGAGACCGACCGCGTCGGCGGCGAGGCCGCTGGGTGCGAGCGGCGGGTTGTTAACGACTACGAGGCCGCAGTCCTCGTCACTGAGCGCGATGTGGACCAAAGGCGGGTCAGGCGCGTTGGCCGACGTGGTCGACGGCGCGTTCGCCGTCACCGACCCCAGCACCGACCCGAACCCCAGCGCCGACCCCAGCGCCGACACCGACCCCAACGCCAACACCAACACCGACAGGCGTGGGGGCTTCGGACGCCTTCGGCGTCACGGAGGCTGGCTTCGCACCGAGGCTGGCCCGCAGGAACAACGAGAGGACCGTGCCCGCATACAGAATCCAACCGATGACCTGAAGCCAACTGGGGTCGACCTTGAACTGGAAGACTCCGGTCAGCAGCGTGCCGTACCAGCTGGCCGCCGGGATGACGCTGTTGAGGCTGTACGCCGGGCCGGTCGTCGGGATGACCCCCGCCTCCTGCAGCTCACCGATGCCGTAGGCGAAGACTCCCGCCGCCACGAGCACGAGGAAGATCCCGGTCCAGAAGAAAAAGCGCGAAAGATTGATACGCACGAAGCCGCGGTAAATCAGGTACGCGATGGCCACCGAGGCGAGCATGCCGAGCAGAGCCCCGATCGAGCCGAGCAGAGCCTCCCCGCTCGAGGTGATGCTCGCCCAGATGAAAAGCGCGGTCTCCACCCCTTCGCGTCCGACGCTCACGATGCCGATGATGACGATCGCAGTGGTTGAGCCGGCAAGCGCGGTGGCGAGTTGCCCCTGCAGCTCGCCCTTCAGGTGACGCGCGTGCCGCGCCATCCAGAAGATCATCCAGGTGACGAGGCCGACGGCCACGATCGAGAGGCTGCCGCCGAGGGCTTCCTGCGTCTGCGAGGTGAGTCCGTACGGTCCGAAGGTGAGGATCGCACCGACCGCCAGCGAGATCACGATGGCCGAGAAAATCCCGATCCAGAGCTTCGGCAGAACGTCGCGTCTGCCCATCTTGTTGAGATAGGCCACAAGGATACCTACGACGAGGCCTGCTTCGAGACCTTCGCGTAGACCGATCAGTAAGTTCGCGAGCACGTGATGCTTTCGGGAGAGAATGGAGGAATCGGGCAAGCTCGGCACTCAGAAGTCTTTGGTGAGGCTTGCCTTACTTTACTTACTTCAGCCTAACCAGTACGCGCTGGCCTGTCCACCGGAGACGAGCACATGCAGCACATGTCCAGCCAGAACCCGACGGAACCGCTGGGGATCGCGGCAACGGTGCTGAGCTCGGTGTTCGCCGTCCTGGTGGGGATTGTGGTCGGCGTGATCACCACCTTCACGCATCGACAGTTCCTGCCATGGGGACTCGTTGCGGGGCTGCTGGTGGTGATCGCGCTCGTGCTTGGATTCCGACTCGTCTTCGACAGCCGAATCGTTGGCGGGGCCGCCGCGGTCGGCGTCGTTACCGCCAGCGCGGTGCTCGCCCTCCCAGGGGCGGGCGGATCGGTGCTGGTCGTCAACGATCTCCCGGGCTGGATCTGGGCGATCGGCCCCGCGGTGCTTGCCGCGATCGCGGTGGTCTGGCCTCGTCCGCATGGGCGACGAGCGACAGTGCCGAGCGCCCAGTGAGGCGCTGAGCACCGCATAGAATAAGGGAGTGACCTACGTGATTGCCCTCCCGTGCGTCGATGTCAAAGACCGCGCATGCATCGATGAATGCCCCGTCGACTGCATCTACGAGGGCGACCGCATGCTTTACATCCACCCGGATGAGTGCGTGGATTGCGGTGCATGCGAGCCGGTCTGCCCGGTCGAGGCCATCTACTACGAAGACGATTTGCCCGACAAGTGGTCGGATTACTACAAGGCCAACGTCGAGTTCTTCGCGGATATCGGTTCTCCCGGCGGCGCAGCGAAGGTCGGCGTCATCGCGGGCGATCACCCGGTGGTCTCCGTGCTACCGCCTCAGGCCTAGGGCCATGGGGGAGTAGGCGTGGCGCTCGAGTTGCCCGATTTCCCGTGGGATGCGCTCGTGCCGGCCGGTGACGTGGCGCGGCGCCATCCTGACGGCATCGTCGACCTCTCGGTCGGCTCGCCCGTCGACCCCACCCCTGAGTTGGTGCGGGAGGCACTCGCCGCCGCCACCGACGCGCACTCCTACCCTTCCACGGCCGGTTCACCCGCTCTGCGTGAGGCCATCGCTGCCTGGTACCTGCGCCGCCGCGGAGTGACGCTGGGCGTCGCGAACGTGCTGCCGACCATCGGCTCGAAGGAACTCGTCGCGTTGATGCCGGTTCTCCTCGGCCTCGGAGCTGGCGACGTCATCGTGCACCCGACCGTCGCATACCCGACGTACGCCGTCGGTGCGGCCATCGCCAGAGCTACCCCGCTCGCCTCGGACGACCCAGCCGAGTGGCCCGCCGAAACCAAGCTGATCTGGCTGAACAGCCCGGGCAACCCCGACGGGCATATCGACTCCGTCGAGGTGCTCGCCGCGGCGGTGGTGCGTGCCCGCGAACTCGGGGCCGTGATCGTCAACGACGAGTGCTACGCCGAGCTCACCTGGACAGGCGAGCAGGCCGCGCCGAGCATCCTGGACCCGCGTGTCATCGGTGACAGCCGACGCCTCGTGCTGTCGGTTTACTCGCTCAGCAAGCAATCGAATCTGGCCGGGTACCGCGCTGGCTTCGTGGCGGGCTGCGGCGATCTGATCGCCGAACTGCTCGAGGCTCGCAAGCACGCGGGGCTCATGCCGCCCGCGCCCGTGCAGCACGCGATGATCGCGGCTCTCGGTGACGACGCACACGTCGCTATCCAGCGTGAGCGCTACCGGGCCCGCCGCGAAGTGCTATTGGCCGCGCTCGAGGGAGCGGGATTCCGGATCGACGAGAGCGGCGCGGGACTTTATCTCTGGGCGACGCGTGACGAAGACGCCTGGCTGACCGTCGCAGCGCTTGCCGAGCTGGGCATCCTGGTCGCGCCAGGCACCTTTTACGGCGACGCCGGCGCACGGCATGTGCGATTCGCGCTCACCGCGAGCGATGAGCGGATTGCCGCCGCCGCAGGGCGTTTAGCGACGCTCTCCAA
>JAYWDH010000141.1:0-12439 GCA_043779945.1 Microbacteriaceae bacterium | reverse complement strand
AACGGCGCCGGGCTGGTGATGAGCACGCTGGACGTCGTTGCGTACGCCGGTGAGCGTCACGGTGGGGTCCGGCCCGCCAACTTCCTCGACATCGGCGGCGGCGCCTCCGCGCAGGTGATGGCCGACGGGCTGGAGATCATTCTGTCCGACCCCGACGTGCGCTCGGTGTTCGTCAACGTCTTCGGCGGCATCACGTCCTGCGACGCGGTGGCGGACGGGATCGTGCAGGCGCTGGCGATGCTCGGCGACAAGGAGACCAAGCCGCTGGTCGTACGTCTGGACGGCAACAACGTCGAGGAGGGGCACCGCATCCTCGCCGAGGCCGCGCACCCGCTGGTCACGGTCGTCGACACGATGGACGGCGCCGCCGACAAGGCCGCCGAGCTCGCGAACGGCGGCCGCTGACATGGCCATCTTCCTGACCGCCAGCAGCAAAGTGATCGTCCAGGGCATCACCGGGTCCGAGGGCACGAAGCACACCCGCCGGATGGTGGCCTCCGGCACCCAGGTCGTCGGTGGCGTCAACCCGCGCAAGGCGGGTTCCGATGTTGATGGCATCCCGGTCTTCGCCACGGTCGCCGAGGCCATGGCGACGACCGGCGCCGACGTCAGCGTGGTCTTCGTACCGCCGGCGTTCGCCAGAGCCGCTGTCGTCGAGGCGATCGATGCGGGCATCGGGCTGGCCGTCGTGATCACCGAGGGCATCCCGGTGCATGACTCCGCATGGTTCTGGCAGTACAGCCAGGGCCGGAGCACCCGCATCATCGGCCCGAACTGTCCCGGCATCATCACGCCCGGGGAATCGCTCGTGGGCATCACGCCGGCGAACATCACCGGCAAGGGCCCGATCGGCCTCGTCTCCAAGTCGGGCACCCTGACCTACCAGATGATGTACGAACTGCGCGACCTGGGCTTCTCGACCGCGATCGGCATCGGCGGCGACCCGATCATCGGCACCACGCACATCGACGCGCTCGCCGCCTTCGAGGCCGACCCCGACACGAAGGCGATCGTCATGATCGGCGAAATTGGCGGCGACGCCGAGGAGCGCGCAGCCGAGTACATCAAGGCGCACGTCACCAAGCCGGTCGTTGGATACGTGGCGGGTTTCACCGCCCCCGAGGGCAAGACGATGGGTCACGCGGGTGCGATCGTCTCCGCGGGTGCTGGCACCGCGCAGGGCAAGAAAGAGGCCCTCGAGGCCGCCGGGGTCAAGGTCGGCAAGACGCCGAGTGAGACCGCCGAACTGATGCGCGAGATCATCGCTCGGCTCTGAGCAACTCGACGCCCAAGACGGGCGTCGGCGCTGGCGTCGCGGCGACGGCCAGGAATGACCGTTGCTCTCTCTCCAGCGCGCATAGGCTCGCAACATGCGTTCACGTACCGCCTCCGCCGTCGCCGTCCTCGCCGCCGTGGCGCTACTCCTGACAGCCTGCCAGTCCTTCCCGGCCTTGACCGGAACATCGACCGGGTCGTCGAGGGCGACGACGCACACCAGTGAGACTGTGGCATCCGATCTGAAGCGTTTCTACGAGCAGAGCCTCAGTTGGACGAAGGCAAGCGGCGGCATCGACAGCACGAGGGTGACCGTTCCGCTCGACTGGAGTAACCCGAGCG
This sequence comes from Microbacteriaceae bacterium, assembly GCA_043779945.1. Lineage (GTDB taxonomy): Bacteria > Actinomycetota > Actinomycetes > Actinomycetales > Microbacteriaceae > Lysinimonas. The sequence continues at coordinate 10,822 of JAYWDH010000141.1, read as the reverse complement.
GCCCAACCATCAAGATCGCGATTGCGCGCCACTCGGCCGGCAGCGGCTCGCTCGGTTCGCTGCTGATCAACCCGGGCGGCCCGGGCGGCTCAGGCTACGACTTCGTCGAGCAGTACGTGAACTACGTCGTCACGCCAGCAGTGCTGGCCAAGTACGACATCATCGGCTTCGACCCGCGCGGGGTGAATCACTCCTCGCCGAAGATCACCTGCTACACCGATCCCGCGCGGGAGGACAAGCTCCTCTATGGCACATACGCGAGCGCGTATGGCACGCAAGGCTGGATCGACGAGCTCACCACGGTCGAGAAGGACTGGGCGGCGGCGTGCCTCAAGAACACCGGACCGCTGCTCGGGCACATCGACGCGGCGAGCAATGCCCGTGACATGGATGTGATCCGGGCCGTGCTCGGTGACACGAAGATGCACTACCTCGGCTACTCCTACGGCACGTACCTGGGCACGATGTACGCCGAGCTGTTCCCGGACAAGGTGGGGCGCATGGTGCTTGACGGTCCGATCGATCCCTTGGTTGGCGAGCTCGACTCGCTGGCGACGCAAATGGCTGGCTTCGACAGCGCGCTGAAGGCCTATATGGCTTCCTGCCAAGCGAAGAAGGGATGCCCGTTTACCGGCTCGGTCGACTCCGGCCTGCATCAGGTGCGCGCGGTGCTCGACGGGATCGACGCACGGCACCTGATGGCCAGTGATGGTCGCAAGCTGGACTCCGCGACCGTCGGCACTGGCGTCTCGCATACCCTCTACTCCGCGTCGAGTTGGCCGGACCTCACCACGATGTTTCAGGACCTCGCCAAGAACGAGGCCAACTCGACCTTCGCCAACGCCGACGCCTATAACGGCCGCAGCTCAGGCGGCACGTATAGCAGCAACGAGTCCGACGCCTACGCGGCAGTGACCTGCGCCGAGGGCAATCTGGGGACGGACGGCGTGACCGCCCTGCAGGGCCTGGCGAAGATCGATGCGGCGGCCCCGATCCTCGGCAAGTACTTCGCCGAAGACGATTACGCGGTGCTCGACACCGCCTGCTCGAACTGGCCGGAACCGGTGGCGAAGCTGCCGACCTCCTTCGCGGCGAAGGGCGCAGCGCCGATCATGGTGGTCGCCACGACCAACGACCCAGCCACGCCATATGCCGGCGGCATTTCGCTCTCGAAGCAGCTCTCGAGCGGCGTGCTCGTCACCCACAAGGGCGAGGGCCACACCGTCTACGCACAGGGCGACACCTGCATCGACGACACCGTGGACGCCTACCTGATTAGTGGGACGGTGCCGACGAGCGATCCGATGTGCTCGTGAGCGCCGCGCCGGTTGCGGCGCAAATCGATCTCGCCGAAAGGTCAGCTCTCGTCGAGTTTCGCGGCGTAGACGGCGGCCTGGGTGCGGCGTTCCATCCCGAGTTTGGCGAGCAGGTCCGAGACATAGTTCTTGACCGTCTTCTCGGCGAGCCCGAGACGGTCGCCGATCTGGCGGTTGGTGAGCCCCTTGGCGATGAGGGTGAGCACCTGACGCTCGCGGAGGCTCAGCTCGGGCAGCTCGTGGTGACGGCTCGGGGCGGTCAGCGCCTCCAACACTTTGTCGCTCACGGCCCGCGGCACGAGCGTGTGCCCAGCAGCGACCGCTCGGATGCCCTCGACCAGTTTCTGGCCCTGGATATCTTTGAGCACGTAACCGCTCGCCCCGGCGAGAACGGCCGCGTAGCTGGCCAGGTCGTCGTCGTAGGCCGTGAGCATCAGACAGCGGACAGTGGGGTTCGCGGACAGGATGCTGCGGCAGAGGTCGATCCCGCTACCATCTGGCAGGCGGACGTCGAGCACGACCACGTCCGGAAGGGTCGCCGCAACGCGTCCGAGCGCCTGCCGGACCGTCGCGGCCTCCCCGACCACCTCGAAGTCACTCTCGGCCTCGATGATGTTGGCGATGCCACGCCGCACGATCTCGTGGTCGTCGACCAGAAACACGCGAGTGGCTCTGGCCTCTCCGTTCCCAGCGGCAGAGGAGCCCGAGGGCCGACCGTCGACGTGAATACCGTCATCCTCGATGGTCACGGCCACCCGGACCTTGTCGACCTCGTTGACCGCGATGGCCACGTCGATTCCGGTCGCACCCGCTGGGTGCAGCGCGGGTGACCCGACGGTGCGCGAGTTCAGTGCGAAGACGGCCGTGCGGATCTTGGTGATCACCGCATCGATCGCATCCACCTGTTCGACGATGCCGGCACGCAGCGGGTCAGAGACGGTAGAGGCGAGAGCCTGCAGGCTCAGCCCGGAGCTGAAGAGCTGCTCGATAACGTGGTCGTGGAGGTCGCGCGCGATCCGGTTGCGCTCTTCCACCAGTTCCAACTTCTGGCGAGCGGCCCGCCCGCGAGCGAGCTCGATGGCGACGCTCGCCTGCACAGCGAAGTCGGCTGCCATCTCGAGGTCAGTCGGAGTGAATCGGGCTCCCGGCTGCGAACGCGAGATCGTGAGCGCGCCGAGCGACCGATCGAACGCGGTGAGCGGGATCGCGACCATCGGACCCAGCGACGGCGGCCCGTTGAGCTCGGCGGATTGGCCGTCGCTGGAGGCGACTCGCCCGGATTCGAGCGCCGCGGCCACCAGCGAGCCCGCCGCGGCGTAGACATCCCCGAGCAAATGCTCAGCGCCGTCCCCTCGCGCGACTTCGATGCGCAGGGCGCCTTCGCCGGCGGGCACCACGACGCACACCAGGTCGACATCGATGACGGAGGCGACCCGGTCGGCCACGATACCGAGAACGTCGTCGCTCCCGCCGGAGAGCAGCGCGGAGGTCACTTCGGCGAGGGCGGCGCTCCAGCGCTGACGGCGGCGTGAATCGTCGTACGCGCGCGCGTTCTCGATTGCGATCCCGGCCGTCGCCGCCAGGGCGGTGATGAGCTCCTCGTCATCGGGAGTGAACGGCCCACCGCTGACTCGGTCAACGAGGTACAGATTGCCGAAGACCTCGTCGCGCACCCGAATCGGGACGCCAAGGAACCCGTCCATCTGCGGATGAAGCGCAGGAAAGCCAGCCGAGCGCGGATCGTCCGCAAGATGGTCGAGCCTGATCGCCTGCCTCTCGTCGATGACGGCCCCGACGAGGCCGCATCCCTGGAGAAGGTGGCCGATCATTGCCGCCTGCTCGCCGCCGATCCCGACCTGGATGAACTCTTCGAGACTGCCATCCGGTGCAACTACTCCAAGGGCACCGAACCGGGCGTCGACAAGGGTGATGGCGGCCTCGGCAACTCGGCGCAGCAGCTGTTCCAGCTCAAGTTCCCCGACGACGATCCGGTTGGCTTCGAGGAGCTTGCGGAGGCGCCCCTCGGTGTCGAGTGGGGTACGTCGGGGATCGCTGATCCGCTCGTGGGGCGTGTCGGGGTCGACCACCGCATCCTTCCCACTTGCCGAATGTTGGCGAGTCTAGCCCGGTGATCGGGGGACCTATGGCCCTGCTGTGGGGATGTCTCGCGGCTGAGACTGGCAATCGAGGAAGATTGAGGTGAGGACCGTGGTGGAACGCTACGTGGTCGGTGTCGACGGCTCGCGTCCAGGAGTCGCGGCACTGCGGTGGGCGATTGATCGGGTCCGCCGTGACCCGGCCCCGGTCGTGCTGGTGCACGTCGACGAGAACGAAGCGGGCGCGATGGGACACGACTACCACGAGGAGCAGTTGCGCCACGGGGCTCGACTGCTGTCCGAGGCGATGGTGCAGGTGGTCGAGGCGGTGCCGACGGTTCCGGTGAGCGTCGCTCTGCTGGACGGCGGCGTGCCCTGGGCGATCGCCTCTTTCGTGCACTCCGATGACCTTCTGGTGATCGGAACAGGGAAGACCGGCTTTCTGCACGGTCGCGTGCTCGGGTCACGCAGCGTGCAGATCGCGGTCGCAGCGGCCTGCACGGTCGCGGTGATCCCCGAAGTCGACCTGCGATTCCGGCGCGGGGTGGTGGCTGGCATCGACCGCCATGCCACCGCGGCGAGCATCGTCGACCTGGGCGCCCAGGAGGCCTGCGCGCGCCACGAGGAACTGTTCCTGGTGCAATCAACTCCCACCCCGGAGACGCGGCTGTCGGCGTCCGAGCGCGCGGCGCTGGCGGTCAGCTTCGCGACCGATCGGGTGCGTGCCGACTATCCCGCGCTCGTGGTCCGATCACGGGTGACAGCTCGCCCCCCCGCGGAGGCGCTGCTTGACAGTTCGCGCGACAAGGCTCTTTTGGTGTTGGGGCCCGGATCCCTAGACCCGTTCCGGTCGCCGATCGGCTCGGTACTGCACGACGTACTCCTGAACGTGAATGCGCCCGTGCTGATCGCCCGCCCCCGCGCCGGCCAGCAGATCGTCGGCCCCGTTCCGTCCGTCGAGGCGCCTGCTGGCGGACTCCGGTGAGCGGCGGCATCCCGCTCGAACTGGTCGATCGCTGGTGGCGGGCGGCCAACTATCTGTCCGCCGCCCAGATCTACCTGCTCGACGACGAGCTGCTGCGACGCCCCCTGGTGCGGGACGACATCAAGCCGCGCCTGCTCGGCCACTGGGGCACGGATCCCGCGCTGAATCTGGTCTGGGCTCATCTCAACCGGGCGATCATCGAGCGCGATCTTGACGTCGTCTACCTCGCGGGTCCCGGCCATGGTGGTCCCGCAATTCTGGCGAATGCCTGGCTCGAGGGGACGTACAGCGAGCTGTTCCCGGGGGTCGGTCAGGATGCCGCGGGCCTACGCCGCCTGATGCGTCAGTTCTCGTTCCCGGGCGGGGTGCCGTCACACGCGTCCCCGGAGACCCCGGGATCGCTGCACGAGGGTGGCGAGCTCGGCTACTCGCTCGTGCACGCGTACGGGGCGGTGCTCGACAATCCGGGGCTGATCGCCGCCTGCGTAATCGGCGACGGCGAGGCGGAGACCGCGACACTGGCGGCGAGCTGGCACCTCGACAAGTTCCTGAGCCCGCGCGGCGACGGGGCCGTGCTGCCGATCCTGAATCTCAATGGCTACAAGATAGCGAATCCGACGATCCTGGCGCGCATCCCCGAGGAGGAGTTGCTGCAGATGTTCCGCGGCTTCGGCTACGCCCCCCGCGTCATCAGCGGTGGATTCGACGGAGAGTCGCACGATGCGGTGCACGCCCGTTTCGCGACCGAACTGGACGGGGCGCTCGACGAAATCCGCGGCATCCAGGACCGCGCCCGCCGCGCCCGCATCGACCGCCCGGCATGGCCGATGATCATCCTGCGCACCCCCAAGGGGTGGACCGGCCCGCGGTTCGTCGATGGCGTCCCGATCGAGAACACCTGGCGCGCGCATCAGGTACCGCTGGCCGGGGTGCGCGACAACCCGGAGCACCTGGCGCTGCTGCAGGAGTGGCTCGCCTCATACCGGCCGGAGGAGCTGTTCACCGAAGCCGGAGCCCCCATCGAAGACTTCAGCGCCCTGCGACCGCGCGCCGATCGCCGGATGAGCGCGAGCCGGCACGCGAATGCTGGCGTGGGCGCTCCGCTGCGACTCCCGCCGCTGGAGCCGCACGCCGTTGCGATGGTCAGAGACGGCGGCCTCGTCGAATCGACCAGGGTGCTCGGCGGCTGGCTGCGCGAGGTGATGGTCGCGAACCCGAGCGACTTCCGGCTGTTCGGACCGGATGAGGTCGCTTCGAACCGTCTGGATGACGTCTATCAGGTGACCGCGAAGCAGTGGCAGGGCGGGGTTTTGGAGGTCGACGAGCACCTCGCTCCCGAGGGGCGCGTTATCGAGGCGCTCAGCGAGAACCTGATGCAGGGGCTGCTCGAGGGCTACCTCCTCACCGGGCGCCACGGCCTGTTCACCTCGTACGAGGCCTTCATCCACGTGGTGGACTCGATGTTCAACCAGTACGCCAAGTGGATGGAGTCCGCACGTCACGTCGACTGGCGCGGACCCCTGTCGTCGTTCACCTACCTGCTGTCGTCCCACGTCTGGCGGCAGGACCATAACGGCTTCTCGCATCAGGATCCCGGTTTCCTCAACCACGTGGTCACGAAGAGCCCCGACGTCGTGCGGGTGTATCTCCCGCCGGACGCGAACAGCCTGCTCGTGACCGCGGAGCACTGTCTCGCGTCGCGCGATCACATCAACGTGATCGTTGCGGGGAAGCATCCGGCGCCGACCTTCCTCACCCTGCAGGAGGCGCGCGAGCACGGCGCGCGTGGCCTCGGGATCTGGGAATGGGCCGGCAGCGAACGGCGCGGCGAGGTTCCGGATGCGGTGCTCGCCTGCGCGGGCGATGTGCCGACCGCAGAGGCGATTGCCGCGGTGCGCCTTCTCGCGGAGCGCGTTCCCGAGGTCGCCGTGCGAATGGTGAACGTTGTCGATCTGATGCGACTGAACCACCCGAGCCAGCATCCGCACGGCCTAGACGACAGCCAGTTCGACGCGATCTTCACGGTGGATCGTCCGGTGATATTTGCCTTCCACGGCTACCCCTCCCTCGTGCACCAGTTGGCATACAAGCGGCACGGGATCGGCAACTTCCACGTGCGTGGATACAGCGAACACGGCACGACCACCACGCCATTCGACATGCTCATGCTCAATGACCTGGATCGGTTCCGACTCGCCATGGACGTGCTCGAGCGCGTCCCCGGGCTGCGTGAGCGTTACGCGGGGGTGCATCAGGAGTTCGATGACGCACGATCGCGACATCGCGCGTACACCCGCGAGCACGGTGAAGACCCGAGCGATGTGACGGGATCGGACGGCGTGTTCCCGAGCACCGTGTGGTAACCCCGAGGGCAACTGCGGCGACGGTCGAAGCCGTGTATGTGGCGCTCAGTCAGCTCAACGCGGCGCGGCGGCTGTGAGGCTGTGCGGCTGTGCGGTGGCACGTTTCTCCGGAGTTCCGGGGCGAACCACCGTCGACACGGCAATTGCGGCGGCGTGTCGCCGGATTTCTCCGGAGAAACGTCGCGGCGCGGCGGCGATTCGGCCGAGCGGCGGCCGAGCGCCAAGGGACTCGCGCCGACGGCGGCCCCCGATGGTCAGCCCTGCCGATCGCAGTCCGCGGGAGCAGCTAAATGGCCGCGGCTCGGCCGTCGGGATCAGGAGTCCAGCCGGGCTCTCGGCGGGTCTCGGGTGGCTCGCAGTCCGTTCAGGATCGTAATCACATCGATCAGCTCCTGAGCCAGTGCGCCCACGATGGCGGGGATGACTCCGGTCGTCGCGACGACCATCAGGGCGAGACTCAGACCGATCCCTAGCCAGATGCTCTGCGTCGCGATGCGCATGGTGCGTCGGGCGATCCCGATCGCGACGTCGAGTCGGTCGAGGTTGTCGAGCAGGATGACTACATCCGCACTCTCGCTCGCGGCGGTCGCTCCGCGCGCGCCCATCGCCACCCCGACGTCGGCTGCGGCGAGCACGGGCGCATCGTTCACTCCGTCACCCACCATGACGACGGGCCGCTGGTTGGCCGCAGCCACGACGCCTACCTTGTCGGCCGGCAGGAGGTCTGCGTACACCTCGTCGATCCCGAGCTGCGCGGCGACGTGCTGCGCGGTTCGTTCGGCGTCGCCGGTCAGCATCGCGATCCGCGGGATGCCGAGGTCACGAAGCCGAGCCACGACGCCTCGCGCCTCCGGGCGAACCTGATCGCGCAGCACGATGCGACCGATGACGGCGGCGTCGAGCGAGACCGAGATGGCGATGTCGCCAAGAGGCAGGAGTGGGAACGGATCGGCCCCGCCGTCTGCCGCGAACGCCGGCTTGCCGACGCGCACGGACTGTCCGGCGAGTTGGCCGAGAACTCCCGCGCCCGTCTGCTCGCGGACGTCGGAGAGCTCCGAGCCCGCGATGCCGCCCTCGCGGGCCGCCTCGACGACGGCCCGCGCCAGCACATGCGGCGACAGCGCTTCGGCGCCCGCGGCGAGGGAGAGCACTTGAGACGGTTCAATACCCTCCGCGGTGTCGATCCGTTCAACGCGAGGGGCACCTCGAGTCAGCGTGCCGGTCTTGTCGAACGCGACGGTGCGGGGATGGGCCAGAGCCTCCAAGCTGTCCCCGCTCTTGATGATCACCCCGTTGCGTGCGGCGCTGCCCATGCCCGCAACGAAGGCGACCGGAGCCGCGATCAGCAGGGGGCATGGCGTCGCCGCGACAAGCACCTCGGCCGCGCGGACCGGGTCCCCGCTGAGCAGCCAGCCCAGTCCGGCCAGCGCCAGCGCGACACCGGTGAACGGGATGGAGACCCGGTCGGCGATACGGACGAAATGCGCCTTCGTGCTCGCGGCATCCGCGACTAGAGCGACGATCTGCTGGTACTGGCTGTCACTCGCGATCGACACCGCACGAAGGCGGATGGCCCGATCCCCGTTGACCGCGCCGCTCGGTGCAGTCTCGCCGGGAACCCGCTCGACTGGGAGGCTCTCTCCGGTGATCGAGGACTCATCGAAGTCGGCGGGACCATCCAACAGTTCGCCGTCCACTGGCACTATCTCGCCGGGCTTGACAAGGAGAACATCGCCGATTTTGACCGCGTTGACGTCGATCTCGGAGATCACTGCAGGCGCATCGATCCGATGAGCGACGCGCGGAGTTCGCTGCATCAAGGCATCCATCTGGCGTCGCGCTCGAGCGCTCGCGTAGCTCTCCAGCGCGCCTCCGCCGGTAATCATCAGCGCGACCACCAGCGCGGCCCAGTGTTCGCCGACGGCAATAGTGCTCGCGATCGCCAGCACCGAGAGGATGTCGAGCCCCCAGTGCCCGCCGCGGAACTGTCGCACCATCCGCCACAGCTGCAGCACGGCGATGCCAATCACGAAGGCTGTGACGCCAATGCGCGCCGGCTGGCCGAGGCCGACCGCAGTGAGGATCAGCGCGGCCGCGCCGACGGCGACAGTCGCCGTGACGGCCGGGAAGCGACGCAGTAAACGGCCGATCGAGAGCAGGACAACTCGCATTCGCCGACGATACGGATGCGGCACCTCGGCGACGAGAGGCGAAGGTCCCGCCGTGATGCCCGCACTCAGCGCAACGCCCCGGAGCGCGTTTCTCCGGAGTTTTGGGGCGACACGCCGTCGACACAGCAGTTTCGTCGGCGTGTCGCTGGATTTCTCCGGAGAAGCGCATCGGGACCTCGGGGCAGGCGCAGCGGGACCTCGGGGCAGCCGCAGCGGGACCGCGGGGCAGCGGCCGGGCGCCGCAGTTGTCAGCGCTGCCCAGGCCGCAGAAGTTCCGCCGCCTGGCGGGCGATTTCGAGCTCCTCGTCGGTGGGGATGACGAGTACGGCGACGGCGGACTCGCGCGCCGAGACCGTGCGCTCGCCAGTACCGGATGCGTTGGCATCCGAGTCGAGAGCGATACCGAGGAAGCCGAACCGCTCGAGGGAGCGCGCCCGGATTAGCGGACTGTTCTCGCCAACGCCGCCGGTGAAGACGAGGACATCGAGTCCGCCGAGCTGGGCGGCGTACGCGCCGATGTAGTGGCGGAGCCGGTGCACGTAGACGTCGAGGGCGAGCGCCGCGGCATCCGAACCGGCAGTGGCGGCAGCGGAGGTTGCGCGCATGTCGGACGTTCCGCTGAGGCCGAGCAGTCCACTTCGGCGATTCAGCAGCTCGTCGATGTCAGCGAACGACATTCCGGCAACCCGGTGCAGATAGGGCAGGATCGCCGGGTCGAGGTCACCCGATCGGGTTCCCATCACCAGGCCCTCGAGTGGCGTCATGCCCATTGAGGTATCGATCGAGCGACCGCCCTGGATCGCGGCCGCGGATGCACCGTTGCCGAGGTGCAGCACGACTATCCGCAGTTCCTCGAGCGGTCGACCGAGGTGCTGGGCTGCCCGCGCCGACACGTAGCGGTACGACGTGCCGTGGAACCCGTAGCGCCGGATTCCATGCCGCTTGGCGAGGTCGCGATCGATCGCGTAGGTCGAGGCCTCGTCGGGAAGCGTTGCGTGGAACGCCGTGTCGAACACCGCCACCTGCGGCACATCGGGCAGTGCGGCGCGCGCGGCCCGGATGCCCAGCAGCCCGGGCGGATTGTGCAGCGGTGCGAGAGGCGCGAGGCTTTCGATGCCGCGCTCCACGTCGTCGTCAATCAGCACGGGGGCAGTGAACAGGCTGCCACCGTGCACGATGCGGTGCCCCACCGCGTCGATTGGCGTGCCTGCCAGCCGCCGCCGAATCTTTACTAGAGCCTGCGCGTGGTCGGCAGTGTCCGAGCCTGGCTCACCGATCCTGTCGATGATGCCGCCGGCCAGTGTGTCGCCGCCGATCGGTTCGACGACGCGGTACTTGATCGACGACGATCCCGTATTGATGACAAATACTGACCGGACCGGCGCAATCACGCCGGGCCACTGGCCTGCGCCTGAATCGCCGTGATCGCGATGGTGTTGACGATGTCCCGCACGAGAGCGCCGCGCGAGAGATCGTTGATCGGCTTCGCGAGCCCCTGAAGAACCGGTCCGATGGCCAGCGCTCCTGAGCTGCGCTGCACGGCCTTGTAGGTGTTGTTGCCCGTGTTGAGGTCGGGAAAGATAAACACCGTCGCGCGGCCGGCGACCTCGGAGCCGGGCAGTTTCGATGCTCCGACGGCCGGGTCGGCCGCGGCGTCGTACTGGATCGGACCCGCCACCTTGAGTTCTGGCGCCCGCACACGCACGAGCTCGGTCGCGCTGCGCACCCGCTCCACCTCGCCGCCGGAACCGGAGTCGCCGGTTGAGTAGCTGAGCATGGCGATCCGCGGTTCGATGCCGAACTGGCGAGCGGTGGCAGCAGACGAAATCGCGATGTCGGCGAGCTGCTGGACGGTTGGCTCGGGGATGACGGCGCAATCGCCGTAGACCAG
>JAYWDH010000140.1:0-4560 GCA_043779945.1 Microbacteriaceae bacterium | reverse complement strand
GAGTACAACTACGAGGCACCATGCGCGCAGCCGAGGGGTAGTCGCTGTCGGCGCACTCGCCGCGGGACTTCTGCTGGCTTTCGGGGCCGGATCGCCCGCCCAAGCATCGGTCGTACCCACGGTCGGTCTGGGGACGGCGGACAGCTATGAGATTCTCGCCGGGTCGACCATCACGAATACCGGCAACACGGTGATCAACAACGGAGATGTTGGGCTCAGTCCCGGAAGCTCAGTCACAGGCTTTCCGCCTGCGGTGATCAACAACGGAGTGATCCACGCCACCGATGCGCAGGCGCAACAGGCCCAGTCCGATCTGACTACCGCCTACAACGACGCCGCGGGACGGACCGCGGACGCCACCATCACCGGCGATCTCGGCGGCCAGACCCTGGCCCCCGGCGTCTACAAAGGCGGCGCAGTGGGCCTCACCGGGGCCCTCACTCTTAGCGGAGATACGAACTCGGTCTGGATATTCCAGGCGGCCAGCACGCTGATCACCGCGTCCAATAGCAGTGTGGTCTTCGTCGCCGCTGGCGACGGCGGCACGCCGGGGCCCTGCAACGTATTCTGGCAAGTCGCGACCTCGGCCACGGTCGGTAGCGGGTCCCAATTCGCTGGCACCGTCATGGCGCTGAGTTCGATCACCGTGAATGATGGCGCCACGATCAACGGACGGTTGCTCACTCGCGACCAGGCCGCGACATCGATCTCCGAAACAATCAACCGGCCCGCAGACTGCGCGGCGCGCAGCGCGATCGTCGCCAGCACACCGACAGCTGAGCAAGCCGCTGCCGCGCAGGCAGCAGCAGCAGCGGCAGCAGCAGCGCGACTGGCGGCGACCGGAGTGAATCCGATCCCCGGGTTTGTCACCGCGGCCGCTCTGTTCGTGTTGGGCGGAGTCCTGCTCGTCATGTCCCGTTTTCGCCGACGCAGCGCCGGTAACCCAGAGAGTGGATTCGGAAACTCCCGGCGACTCGGCTGAGTCCGCTGCTTCCGCAGCGGTCGCTCGCTCTCCACGAATAGAGTCAGCGGCATGCCAAGTGCGCTGCAGAGTTGCGACCCCGGGAACCCGCTCGATGACCCGGACGCTGATCCTTTTGCCATCGCGAAGCAAGCCGCGGCGCAGCTCGCCGCAGCAACCGGGGTCGAACGCTACGACATCGCCCTCACACTGGGCAGCGGGTGGGCCAAGGCGGCTGACCTGATCGGCGAGACGACGGCGACCGTCAGCGCCACCGACATCATCGGGTTCAGCAGGCCGGCGCTCACCGGGCACGTCGGCACCTTGCGCAGTGTGCTGCTGCCGAACGGCACGCGCGCGTTGGTCATCGGGGCGCGGACGCACTTCTACGAAGGCCACGGCGTGCGCCGCGTCGTCCACTCGGTGCGGACCGCAGCCGCGGCGGGCGCGACAACCATGATCCTCACCAACGGAGCGGGCGGCATCCGGGAGAGCTGGACGCCCGGGACACCGGTGCTGATCAGCGACCACATCAACCTGACCGCGGCGTCGCCGCTCGAAGGGGCGACCTTCATCGACCTCACCGATCTGTACTCGAAGCGGCTGCGAGACCTCGCTCGGAGCGTCGCGCCCGAGCTGGACGAGGGCGTCTACACCCAGTTCCGCGGACCGCACTACGAGACGCCGGCCGAGGTGCAGATGGCGAAGACAATCGGCGGGCACATTGTGGGGATGTCGACGGCCCTCGAGGCGATCGCGGCGCGCGAGGCGGGGATGGAGATCCTGGGTCTCTCGCTCATCACCAACCTCGCTGCGGGCATCTCGCCCGAACCGCTGAGTCATGCCGAGGTGCTGCAATCAGGGCGCGACGCCGAGCCGCTGATCAGCGCCCTGCTCGCGCGTATCGTGGCCGAACTCTCAGAGGAGCACCGTGGTCGACGATGACCTCCTGGGCTCTGATCTTCATGATCGGGCCAGATCCTGGATCGCGCAGGACCCCGACCCGTTGACCCGCGCCGAGCTCGAGCAGCTGGTCGCACGCTCCGCCGCTGGTGACGAGCCCTCCGCGGCCGACCTCGCCGAACGTTTCTCCGGCCGTCTGGCGTTCGGCACGGCGGGGCTCCGCGGCGAGTTGGGCGCCGGCCCGATGCGGATGAATCGTGTGCTCGTGGCCCAGGCGGCCGCGGGTCTCGCCGCATTCCTGACTGCTCGGGAGGCGCATCCCTCGGTCGTCATCGGCTACGACGGACGTCACAACTCGAGTGTCTTCGCGCGCGACACCGCGGAGTTGATGCAGGGCGCAGGCGTGCGGGCGATCGTGCTGCCGCGCGCGCTGCCCACGCCTGTGCTGGCCTTCGCCGTGCGCCACCTCGACGCGAGTGCGGGCGTGATGGTCACCGCGAGCCATAATCCGGCGCGTGACAACGGCTACAAGGTCTACCTCGGCGGGGTGGAGGGCGGGTCGCAGATCGTCCCACCATCCGACGACGCGATCGCAGCCGAGATCGCGCGCGTGGCAACCCGGTCGATCGTCGAGTTGTCGCGTTCGAACGGCTACGACGTTGCGCCGGAAAGCGTGGTCGAGTCCTACGTGCGCAAGACCGCCGCGCTGGCAGACTCGCCCTCGACCCTGAAGGTCGTCTACACGGCGATGCACGGAGTCGGATGGGAGACCTCGGCCGCGGTGTTCGCCGCGGCCGGGTTCGCCCCTCCGACGCCGGTCGACGAGCAGGTACAGCCCGACCCCGACTTCCCGACCGTCGCCTTCCCGAACCCGGAGGAGCCCGGCGCGATGGACCTCGCCTTCGCGACGGCACGGGCATCAGGGGCCGAGCTGATCATCGCCAACGACCCCGACGCGGATCGGCTTGCCGTGGGGGTTCCGGAGGCGAGAGCAGAGGGCGGATGGCGCCGCCTCAGCGGCAACGAGGTGGGCTGGTTGCTCGGCTGGCGCGCGGCTCGTCGGCTGCAGGCAGCAGGAGAGGACCTCCGACTCGGGGCGACCCTCGCCTGCTCACTCGTCAGCTCCCCCGCACTCGGCGCGATCGCCCGCCACTTCCGGCTGGACTTCGCGGAGACCCTCACCGGGTTCAAGTGGATCTCCCGCGTCGGCGGGCTCGCCTTCGGCTACGAGGAGGCGCTCGGCTACCTCGTCGACCCCGACAAGGTGCGCGACAAGGACGGCATCTCCGCCGCCGTAGAAGTGATCGGGCTCTTCACCGAGCTCGCTGACGCTGGCAAGAATCTCGACGAGCATCTGACCGAGTTCGCCGAGACATTCGGCGGCTACGCGTCCGCGCAGATCTCGGTCCGGGTCGTCGAGCTCGTCGAGATCCCGCGAATCATGGCGCGACTTCGCGCCGCTCTGCCGACGCAGCTTGGCGGCATCCGGGTGCAGCAGATCGACGACTTCGTGGACGGCTTCGAGACGTTCCCGCCGAGCGACCTGCTGCGCCTGCACCTCGAGGGAGGCGGTCGCGTGATCGTTCGGCCCAGCGGAACGGAGCCGAAGCTCAAGTGCTACCTCGATGTGGTGTCGAGCGAAGGCACGGGCGCCGAGCGCCTGGCTGCGGCCGGGGCGATGCTCGCGCAGTTGGAGGCGGGGATGCGGGAGCTGCTGGCGGGCTGAGCAGGGCGCGCTGTTGAGTTGGGCCGCGTTCGGGGACCTCCCTAGCGCGACTGGCGCCGCTTGCCCGGCTTGCGTTCGCCCTTGACGGCTGGCGCGCGTCCCTTTCCCTTCGACGCCTTCGCCTTGCCACCGGGCGCGGGAGCGGATGCCGCGATCGCTGCGGCCGACTTCGCCCACTCCCCTTGGGTGCGGTTCAACAGCGCGGCGCCCTCTGCGGTCAGGGTTGTCGTCGTCGCCGAGTAATCGAAGAGCGGATGTCCGAGTTCGGCTTCCAGTTCTTTGATCGAGGCGACGAGTGTGGCGCGCGAAACTCCCGCATCCCGGGCCGCGTGCGCGAAGTTCAACTGCTCGGCGGCCCCGACGAAGTGGCGCATCAGCGTCGAGTTCACGAGCGAGGGCCAGGGATCTGCTTGAGCAACTCGGGAGTCGAGGTCATGATGCGACTCTAGGCGCGGAATCACGACAGGAAAGTCAGAAACTATCGGTTAGCCGAGAGCCCGTTCGAGCTTCTCGGTCAGCTCGCTGGTATCGAAGTAGTTCCTCACCACGATCACGTCGGCGGAAGTCTTGCCGATCGCCTCGACGAACTCAGGGCTGGTGAGGATTATCTGCGCGTCATCCGCTTCGGCGTGCAGCGAGTCCAGATCGGTCGCGACGACCGTCGCGTCGAAGCCGAGACGCTGGAGCACGCGCTCGGCGTTGACCTTCAAGATTCCGCTGGTCCCGACCCCGGCGCCGCAGATGGCGACGATCTTCACGATGCCGCCTTCACGATGCCGCCTTCACGCTGCCGCCTTCACGCGCTGACCCCCAGGATCGCGCGCACGTCATCCGCGGAGCCGGCCGCCGCCAAACCCGCGATCGCATCCGAGTCGTTGAAGACGTTCGCCAACTCGGCCACCAGTTGCAGGTGATTCTCGGATGACGCGACCGCCAGCCCGAGCACGACATACACCGGGTCATTGTGAGC
>JAYWDH010000139.1:0-29407 GCA_043779945.1 Microbacteriaceae bacterium | reverse complement strand
ACTAGCGCTTGGCTCCGAGGTTGCGGGCGAGTCCGACGGCACGCATCCCGCGAGCGCGAGCATCACCGCAGTCGCGAGGACGAGCGGGCCGGTGCGCATACCCAGAACGGTAGGGCATGGCGGCGGACCGTGGCATCCGCATTCCACAGCTCGGATCGCGCACGAACTGGCGAGCGGTTGGGAGCGCGACGACGGCCAAGCACGATGTCGGAGAAAACGAGGGCACATCCACCCCACATGGTCGAGGGGGCGTCTCATCCGACATTGTGCGCGAGCGCGCGCGGCGCGCGGCACACCGCGGCGGCGCGCGGCACACAAGCCGCAGCCGCGGCACGCAGCCGCAGCGGCAGCCACCCCGCGCAACCTCCTCCGCACAACCCGGTACCGTGACAAGCATGAGCATTTCCGGAGCGTGGACCCGCGCCGCGCGTGGCGCGATGCTGCTGGCCGACGATGGGGAGTTGCGCCCGACGATCTTTGCCGAGATGTCCGCGCTCGCCGGGAGCACGGGAGCGATCAACCTCGGGCAGGGCTTCCCTGACGAGGACGGGCCCGCCGCGGTGCGAGACGCGGCCAAGCGAGCAATCGACGAGGGCGTGAACCAGTACCCGCCGGGACGCGGCATCCAGGTTCTGCGCCAGGCCGTTGCAGAACACCAGGAGCGCTTCTACCGCGTGAAGCTCGATCCGGATCGCGAGGTGCTCGTTACCGCTGGGGCTACCGAGGCGGTTGCAGCGACCCTGCTGGCCCTGCTCGAAAACGGCGACGAGGTCGTCACCTTCGAGCCGTTCTACGACTCCTACGCGGCCATGGTCGCACTGGCGGGCGGCGTGCACGTGACGGTGCCGCTGCGGGCTCCTGGCTTTCGGCCCGACCTCGATGAGCTGCGGGATGCCGTCACCGACCGCACGCGCATCATCCTGATCAACTCTCCGCACAACCCGACTGGCACCGTTCTCGACAGGGAGACCCTCGAACTCATCGTGGAGCTCGCCCACCAGCACGACACGCTCATCGTCGCCGACGAGGTGTACGAGCACCTGGTATTCGGCGTTGAGCACATCCCGATCTCGACCCTGCCCGGCGCTCGAGAACGCACCGTCACGATCTCCAGCGGCGGCAAGACCTTCAGCCTCACGGGGTGGAAGATTGGCTGGCTCAGCGGTCCCGCCGAGCTGGTTGACGCGATCATCGCGGTCAAGCAGTTCTTGACGTACGTCAACGGGGCGCCATTCCAGCCGGCCATCGCGCTGGGGCTCGCCCTGCCCGATGACTACTTCGCGGATGCCGCATCCACCCTCGCCGCCAAGCGCGACCTGCTCAGCACCGGGTTGCGCCGCGCGGGCTTCGAAGTCAGCAGGCCCGACGGCTCGTACTTCGTGATCGCGGACGCCGCGCCCCTTGGATTCGACGACGCTGTCGAGCTCTGCCGCCAGCTTCCGAAGCTCGCCGGGGTCGTCGGCATCCCCCTGACGGCTTTCGTCCGACCGGAGCACCACACTGGTTACCGCTCGCTGGTGCGCTTCGCATTCTGCAAACGCACCGAGGTTCTCGAACTCGCCTCCGCGCAGCTCGCCGCTTTGAGAAAGTGACACTCCTGACAGGGGCGGACAGACTGGTCGTCCCATCCCTCTAAGCTGGCGGGGTCCGCATTCTGACTCGTTCCCGAAAGCGACCAACGTGGCAAACCACTCAGTTGACGCCGACGCCGTCCTCGACGCCGCGACCAAAATCGTGCTTGACGATGGTTTCGAGTCCGCGAGTCTTCGCGCGATCGCCGCCAAGGCCCGCATCACCGAAGAAGAGCTTTTGCAACTTTTCAGCTCGACTGGCCAGCTCTTCGCTGCCATGCTCAATCGCGAATATTCCGGCATCTTCCGGGTCATCGTCGACCACATGGACCGCGACCCGCTCGGCGGGCTACTTTCCCACATCTACCGTCACACCATCGGAGCCGTGCACGAACGGCCCCTCGCCCGAGCGCTCTACCTGACGGACCCGATCGCCCTCAACACGATCATCCGTGCAGCGTACGGCTTCGACTACATGCCGCAAATGGGCGTGCGCGCTGAGTTCATCGACATGATGAAGGACGCCGGGATGGTGCGGAACGACATCGACTCTGCGTCGCTGTCCGCCGTGCTCGCCTCCGTCGTCGCGGGCGCGTCTCTCACCTCACCTCACGAGGAGCTCGACCGCATCATCCAGGGGCTCGCGGTCATGCTTGAGCGTTCCGCCGACACGGATGCCTGCGACACCACGCCCGGGAAACTGGCTTTCCTGCGCTACGCGAGCAGCCTCGTCAACGAGTAGGACCGCGGGTCCGGGTGGCGGTCGCTCATCGGCCGGTGATCTGGCGATGCACCACGGCGCCGTCGACGGTGGCGACGGTCAGCACCGTGGGGTCGCCGCTAAGGCGGACGGTGATGCGGTCGATGTCGATGTCTGCGACGACGTCCGCTGCCCATTCCAGGTCGCCCCAGGCGAGCGTCACGTCGTCCGCATCGTCGAGAAGCACGACGTCGATGCCTCGGCTCCTGGCGGCACGTACGGCGGACGTGAGCGGTTCCACTGCGAGCCGGGCGCCGCGGATCTCATCGCGCAGCACGGCCTCGAGCAAGCGGTGCTCCTGGCGCTGCATCGAGGAGACCTGCCCATCGGCGATGGTGATCAGCACGGGGATGACTCGCCGCCGAACAAGCGCCAACTGCACGGCCCGCTCACGCTCGCTCGCGGCGCGCAAGTGCTCGTCCCCCACGCGCTGACGCCGGATCGACTGGAGAGCCATCACCCGGTTCGCCGCAGTGCGAAGCACGATCGCGAAGAACGTGCCCGCTAGAAGTGCCCCAACCTCGCCATAAGTTAGGAAGATCCCCTGCCACAAGTTCTCTGTCAGAACGAGACTCCACGTCCACGTGATCGCGCACACCACGGCGAGCCCAATCCACGCCCAGCTAATGCGCCCGCGCAACGCGACGCCGAACAGGATGAAGTTGCTCGCGTTGTAGTTCCAGTTGCGGAAGCCCCCCGGCCCGGCCGGGAGCACCTGTTCGAGCATCAGAAACGTGCAGACGACAATGAGTCCGATGATCGTCCACACCCGCCACAGGTCGAGTGGATGCCGCTCCGACAGCACCGTCAGAGCCCCTGCAGCGGTCAAAATCACCAGAGTGGCGATCATGTGCCCGTCCCGCAGCGCGGGCCCACCCGCGAGTAACGCGATCACCAGATTTATCGCGACGAAGGTGCCGAGAAGTATCCAGCCCGGCCATCCGCGGAATCCGAGAAGGGTGCCACCATCGTGCGGTTGTGCATCGGACCCCATCACGGAGCTGTCCAACCGATCCGCACCGTCGTGCCACGACCGAGTTCCGATTCGATGGCGGCGTATCCCCCGGGCAGCCCCCGCATGCGGCCGATGATGCTGACGGAGACGCCGAGACGCGAGGTGGGAATCGCCTTCGCATCGAAGCCGACGCCGTCGTCGAGCACCAGCACGGCAATGCCGCCGCCGTCCAGGCGAACGTGGACGGCTCGCGCCGCGTCGCAGTCGGCAGGGTCGGCGTGAAGCACGCTGTTGCGTAGCGCCTCCGCCGTGGCCTCGGTGATGGCCGCCGTGATCTCTGGCGGCGGCGGATGCTCCCCCTGGAGCTCATAACGGAACTCCGCACGGGGCGCGATCTCTGTCGTGATCGACTGCAGTTCCCAGATGAGCTGGGCTGCAGTCACCGGTTCCGAGTTACCGTCGACTCCATAGCGTTCGATCTGACGCAGTGCGCGGCTCGCCTGGTCGGCCACGACCCATTCACCGCCCCCGATTGCCGAGGCGAGCAGGACGGACAGCACGTTGTCGTGCACGAGGGCGTCGATACGACGCCCCTCCCGGGTGCGGGCCTGCTGCGCGGCGTTGCGCCGCGTCTCGATCTCCGCCGCGAGGCCCGCGACGTCGAGCAGGCGGCCCAAATGGCGCGAGGCCATCGCGAGGGCCACGAAAATGCCGCAGAAGAACAGTTCGAACAGGGTTCCCTGGACGGTCCCGAGCGTGGCGCGGGGGCCGCAATAGCTCAGCCGGTCGATCGCGATCAGGAAAGCGCTCAGGCCGAGGTAGATCCAGGCGGCCACCGTCGGCAACGACACGGCAGCGGCAGAGGTGCCGATCACCATCAGAGTCGTCATCCACGGGACGTCCTCGGGTACCCCGACCGGCTGCCGCGGGATGGCGAGCACGAAGGTGAGCAGCCCCAGAAAGTAGGTCCCGGCGAGAACGCCCGCGAAGATCCGCAGTACCCGAACATCGCCTGACCATGACCCGATCGCAAGCGCGACGGTCGCGCTCAGGTAGGCGGCGGCAAAGGCGATGTCCCACGCGTTGTCGATCGTCGGGAACTGAGCAATGAAGCCAGGGAGGGCGAGTCCTGCGAAGACGACTCCACCAACGCCGACCGCACGGGCCATGGCGCGCACGATCGGAGCAGATGCCGAGACGACCGCGGACGTCATGGACGCGGCGGTCACCGACTTCGTGCTCATTAGCGTCCAGACATGGGCAAGAAGCCG
This sequence comes from Microbacteriaceae bacterium, assembly GCA_043779945.1. GTDB lineage: Bacteria > Actinomycetota > Actinomycetes > Actinomycetales > Microbacteriaceae > Lysinimonas. Next base: position 24,850 of record JAYWDH010000139.1, on the reverse strand, counting down.
TCTTCGATGGCGCGCTTGTAAAGGTCGATCTTGGTCGGGGCCGCGCGCCCGACTCGGGCATGCTTCGAACGGATTCGACGCACGCAACCTTCGACGGTTGCCACCGCGATGCCGAGGGCCGAGGCGACCGACTGCGTCTCGAGGCCGGTCGCGAACAAGGCCAGCACTGACTCCTCCTGCGGGCTCAGCCGGGCGTCGGCGAGTTCGGGATCAGCGTCGATCGCGGCAGCCCACTCGGTCGACATGAGGGCCCGGCCGTCCGCGGCCGAACGGATGGTCTCCAGCAAGACGCCGACCGGAGCCGACTTGCGCACGATGCCGAGCACCTCGGTGCGGGAAACCAGCCGGACGAGGTAGGGATCCTCCCCTGAGGTATACGCGATCACTCGCATGCCCTGTTCTCGTAACGCGGTCACGTTGCTGATCGGCGATGACCCGTCGGCCAGACGAAGATCGAGCACCACGAGCTCCGCATCCCGATGCTCTGCAAGAAGATCGTGAACGGTCGGCGAGAGTCCAAGAAACTCCACCGAGTCGACGTCGGCGAGCGCTGCGCGCAACGCGACCTCGACCATCGGGTGATCATCGACGAGCGCGAGGCGGGTCGGTCGCGAAGAACCCATTGTTACCATTTGCTCGTTACTCTACTGAAGGACCTTCTCGCGCCGGTGCCGGGTTTTTCCCAAGCCCGCTCACCTCCCGGGGCACAACTCCGAACCGCCGGAGGGCGAGTGCCGGATTCACCTTCCGAACCTCGCTGACCCGGCTCGGCGAAATCCACGCGACGGCCGTATCGGTGGCCTCGCCGATCGTCGCAAGTTCGACACCCATCGGGTCGACGATCATGCTGTTGCCCGCTCCGACCGGTGGCGCGTGGTCAGCTGCCGCCACGTACACGGTGTTCTCGATCGCGCGCGCGGTGATGAGGGTGCGCCAGTGCGACTCCTTCAGCGGACCGCGCACCCATTCGCTCGGCAACAGGACCAGGTCGGCCCCGGCGTCCACCAACCGCCGCGTCACCTCGGGGAATCGGATGTCGTAGCAGGTCTGCAGCCCGACGGTAAAGCCGCCGAACGCGAAGGTCTGCGGCTCCTCGATCGGCCCGGGCACGATCCACTCGCTCTCCCGTTGCCCGAAGGCGTCGTAGAGGTGCACTTTGCGGTAGTGCGCGACCAGTTCACCGTGGTTGTCGAGCGCCACCAGGGTGTTGGCGACGCGCTTCTCCTCTCCGGGGACGCGCTCGGCCATGCCCGCGACGATGTGGATACCGAGTTCCGCCGCAAGCTCGGCAAGGGCCCGAACGAACGGTCCGTGCAGCGTCTGAGCGTGCTCGAGCCAGCTCGCGTCCATGGTGGGGGTGAAATAGCTGGAGTACTCGGGGAACACCACGAGCAGGGCGCCCCGGTTGGCGGCGTCGCCAGCGAGCCGCGACATCCGTTCAAGGTTGGCGTCGGTGTCGTCGCCCGGCGCGAACTGGGCCACGGCGATCGCAACCGTGTTCTGCGCTGCATCGACCATGCCGTCAGCCTAGTTAGCGAGCGCTCAACGAGCCGCGTCGAGCCGGATTGCAAGGCTCGGCGCTGAACTCGAGTCGCCACTTAGCGTTGCAGATACCCGCATTCCGGCCGATGCCGCGGGGCCGATTGTTGCCGTGAAACTGTCACCCTTGTGCGCCACCCTGCTTGCCGCGAGATCCGAGTCGAAGTTCGCAAGGGCGGATTCGCTCCAGCCAACCGTCGGCGCGAGCGCGTGCACCTGCCGCACGAGTTGCTCGTACGACGCTTTCGGCGTGACCTCGAGCGAGGAGAGCTTGCCCCCGGACGACAGCACGTCGACGGAATCCACGAGGGGAAAGCTCACGGTGCTCGTGGCGTTCGCGTTGACGGTCAGCGGCAGCAGGAAGTCGATGTGCTTTGTCCCCCTCGCGGTGAGCCCGAGCTGTTCGGCAGTCGGACGGTCAGACCCCATGGTGATCTTGACAACGCCCGTCCGGGTGAAGTAATCGATGCCGGTTTGGGTGAAGACCGAGCTGCCATCTGGTGCCTTCTGGTCGTTGGACGCGACCGGATTCGCCTGCGTCCACCACGAGTTGTTGAAACCGACGGTGACGATCGCCACTGCCACCACGATCACGATCATGGCGACGGTGGAGGCCCAGAAGCCGATCCTGCGCCGACGCTCCTTGCGTCGTCGGGCCTCAGCAGCCAGGGAGACGGTGAGCGGTGCGGTCATGCCCCGACCCTACGACGAACAGCCGACCCCGGCTTGTGCCGCGGCAATCGACGACCGGGATGCGGGCCGGTTGGAAAGCTTCAGCTCTCCTGGGTGATCTCTGAGAGGTCTCACCACAAACCCGTCAACGAACCCCGCTTCTTCAAAGGCGGGTTCGAGACGATCGGAAGACAACGCGAAGAGAGCGTCCGGATGACGACACAGATCACACGCAGAACCGGGCCGAGCCGAGCACGCGGCGCGGCCTCTCCCTCGCGCGTGATTCGCCATCAGACGCTCGTACTCGTGGCATTCGGCGCTGTTGTTGCACTGACCGCGTGGCTACGCATCCCAGCCGTGGCGCGGGACACGCTCTGGGCCGAAGACGGGCGCAACTTCCTGCAGGGAGCCATCAACAACGGACCCCTGAACTCGCTGTTCATCCCGTACGCGGGCTACCTCCACACCATCCCGCGGATGATCGCAGCGTCGGTCGTCGGGCTCCTCCCGATATCGGACTGGGCTCTCGGCATGACAGCGGGTTCTTGCGTCGTAGCTGGGATCGTCGCGGTGACCGTTTTCGTCGCCAGTCGCGGAATCATCGGCTGGCTGCCGGCCCGCATTGCGATCGCCTCGCTCACCGTTCTCGCGCCGCTGGCTCCGCGTGAGGTGCTGGGCAACACCGCAAACCTGCACTCACTGCTGCTGTGGGCTCTGTTCTGGATCGCACTCTCCCGGCCGCGAACCCGTGCCAGCGTCGTCGGACTCTCCGTCGTCGCCTTGCTCGGCGCCCTCACCGAAGTGCAGAGCCTGTTCCTCTTGCCCCTTCTGCTCTTCCGGCCGCGGGATCGAAGGCGCTGGCCGGTCCGTGCGATGCTGCTTCTGGGGGTCGTCGCCCAAGTCGCGGTGACGCTGGCCTTCCCGCGACCGCCGTCCGGACATGCCCCCGACGACCCGCTCTCGATCGCGTACGGCTACCTGATCAATGCCGTCATGCCGTTGGGGGTCCCGCAGGGGGCGATCGGATCCGTTCTCGACGCGACCGGGCCGGGTGTCGGCATCCTCCTTCTGATCGCGCTCGCTGGCGCTGCGGCACTCGGCATCCGGCGCGGCACCGCGACCGAACGTGTTGTGGTGATGGCGCTGGCGCTTGGATCAGTCGTCATCTTCTGCACCTCGGTCGTCGCGAACCCCAACATCTTCTACGACTACGCCGACATGTCCCCCCAACAGCTCGCCGCTGCCTGGCTGACTCGGTACGGAGTCGTGCCCTCGATGATGCTGGCGTCCATCCCGCTGATCAGCCTCGGTATCGCCGTAGCGACCCGGCGACGAAATGGAAACGGGCTGGGCGATAGCCGGAAGGCGGTACTCGCCGTGCTGAGCGGTCTGCTTCTCGTCTCGGTCGTCGGGCAGTCTTTCCCGCAGTACACTCGACGTTCGTCCGGCCCGGAATGGCGCCCGCAGCTGGCTGCCGTCTCGGAAAGCTGCGAGACCCTGCCGCCTGGTTCCCGCGTGTTCCTGCTGGAAACGCTCGGATGGCACGTGGCCGTGCCGTGCTCCCGGCTACGGAACGACCGGCCCCACCCGCTTCGATAGATCTCGGACGAAAAGTTGGCATGGCGAAGGAGCGCAGCAGCCGCTTGGCCTTTCGGAGAAGGCCATTTCTGTAAGTAAACAACTGCGGTCCCGCGCTCGACGCCTCCCCGGTTACACCTCCGCGGATGCGCTCTGCAGATCGCGAACATCCCAAAGCCTGGATACGACGGCGGCGCGGAAGGCCTCAGAATCACTGACAGTCGCCGGGAAGATCTCCTCGATCGCGAACACGCGGTCCACGGCGGAAGCGGGGTCTGCTCGGAGCGTGGTCGACGATCCGACGGCAGCCTTCAGGGTCGCAGCCAAGGGGTCGTCAAGCGCTGGCCCTCCGTCATCCGAAGTCCACGCGATGAAGGTGATCCAGGCCGCGAGAGCGAGAGCGAGACCATGCGGCAGATGCCCGGCAGCGAGTCGATCAGCCGCCGCGCTGAGGAATCTGAACGGAATCTTCTGGGAGCCGTCCATACCGACCTGGAGCGTGGTGTGTTCGAGGTTGGGGTTCGCGAACCGCCGCAGCACCGAGTCTCGATATTCTTCGAGATCGAGTCCGACGGGCGCGTCGAGGGTCGGCAGCACATCATCGTCGAGAGCACGCAGCACCTCGTCGCGCAGGCGGACATCCGCCACCGCCTGCGCGATGGTTTTGTGTCCGGTGAGCGCGCCGAGGTAGGCCAACATCGAGTGCGCACCGTTGAGCACGCGGAGTTTGACGCGCTCGTAGGGTGCCACGTCCGCGGTGAGTATCGCACCGGCCCGCTCCCACGCGGGTCGCGGGCCGACGAAGCGATCCTCGATTACCCACTGTCGGAACGGCTCGGCAACCACGAGCGCGTCATCCTTCAGCCCGAGCATCTCCAGCCCGAGTAGACGATCAGGTTCGGTCGTTGGCGGCGTGATCCGGTCAACCACGGTCGAGGGGAAGGTCACGGAGGTCGCCAGCCAGTCCACGAAGCTGGCGATGACTGCGGATGGTTCCGCCTGATCGGCTCCCGACCCTTCGCCATCGAGACCCGCAGCGACGACGAGTGACGCGACGAGTCGCTGCGTCGTCGGGCCATTGTCTGTGAGGTTGTCGCAGGGAATTACCGTGAAAGGTTCCGCACCACGGCCGAATCGTCGCGCCAGCCCGCGCACGAGCAAGCCAAGTGGTGTCTTCGAGGGTGCCAGTCCGCGCTCCCCCGCCAGTTCCGCCCGAATGATGGCCACGTCATGACGAACGACGTCAAGGCTCAGGTCGACGCCACCATCGGCCGCGCGGAGATACCCCTTTTCGGTAATCGTCAGAGTCGCTATGTGGGTGCTGGGGCGGGCGATCATCTCTGCCACCCGAGCCGAGTCAGTACCCGGCCAGGCGACGTCCCGCACAGAGCCGACGAGCATCAGGCTCGTCGAATCCACCCCCCGCTCGAGTACTCCGTACAGGCAGTCCTGCGGCCTGAGCTGGCGGACAACGGCGTCGCGTCGGCCAGTCACGCCCATGATTCCCCAGCGAGTATCGCCAGTGGCCGCCGCGGCTTCTTCGGTGAACACCGCCTGGTGCGCCCGGTGGAAGGCACCGATACCGAAGTGCACGATGCCGATTGTCAGCTGCTCAGGATCGACCAGGGGGCCGGTTACCCCGGATCGCGTTGCGGCCGAAAAGGCAAGGTTCGCCGCCGAAAGACGCAGATCGGTCAGCTGAACGTCGTCGTCGAGAAGTTCTGTGACGCGCACTGGCTCTCGAGCGGACTGGCGCGGCACTCCGGATGATTGCCTGATCACGAGATCGACGGTCAGCTGTTGTACGGCAGCCGCCTTCGGCGTTCCCCGCACGGAGTCAAGGAGAGCGTCGAAGCTCAGGCGCCCCATCTGCACCCGCGGCAGATCGACGGTGGTCAGATTCGGGCGGCTGAAGATGGAGGCTGCAACGTTGTCGAAACCGGTAACACTCATGTCGTCGGGGGCCGTGAGGCCGCGTTGCCGAAGACGGTCGATCACCCCGAGCGCCATGATGTCGTTGAAGGCGACTACCGCGGTCGCTCCGCTCGCCACCGCGAGATCGGCTGCCTGCACGCCGCCGGAGAAGTACGGCGGAAAGTTACCGAGATCGGTCAGTTCCACTCCGGCATGCTCCTTGCCGAAGTCCGAGAACGCCCATGCCCGCTCAGTGTTTGACCACGACTTCAGAGGGCCGCCGGCATAGGCGATTCGACGGTGCCCGAGCGCCACGAGGTGACGCATCACGGCAACAAGTCCCCCACGGTTGTCGAAGATGATCGAGGGAATTCCCGCCAAGTACCGGTTCGCGAGCACGAGCGGGGTTTCGATCGCAAGCTGTCGAATCTCGTCGTCTGTGGTGCGCGCGGAACACAGGATCACGCCATCCACCTGCTTGATCAAGCTGTGCACCGCCTCGGCCTCCACCGCGGGGTCTTCGTCGGTGTCTGCGACGAAAACCGTGTAACCAGCCGCTCTCGCACGAGCCTGGACGCCCTTGCACACGGAGCCGAAATAGGGGTTTTCCAGGTCGGGAACGACCAGGCCGATGCTCCCGCTCCGACCCGTGATAAGGCTGCGGGCGTTGCTGTTGGGGCGATACCCCATCCGCAGGGCGATGGATTCCACGTGGAGTCGCGTGGCTTCCGCGACGTGCTCCGGTGCAGCGAGTGCGCGCGACACGGTCGAGATCGAAACGCCGGCCTCCCGAGCAACGTCCCTGATCGTCACAGCCATGCCACACCGCCTCGTGGGAATCGTCGTCGACATGTCCTATGCCGTGATGACCCTATTCTGCAAAGCTTTTCAGTGATTCGTCAAGCCCGAGTCGATTTTTTGACGTGTTACAGCCTGGTGCAGGCACTGGAGCATTGGCAAATGTGCGTAATCATAGGACTTTAGTGGCGGCACCACGGCGGACACGGAGGAACAAATCCAGTTTGGCTACTGAAACAAGTGCTTGTTTTGTTTCATGGAGAGGCAGAGAATGGAGAGCATGTGGACACTTCACCCGGATCGGGCTTTCCCGTCCGCACCTCTCGAGCGCGACATCGCCCGCGAGATCTACGGGCACCTCTCCGGCCTCCCCATCGTCTCGTTGCACGGGCACATCGACGTCCAGACAATTCTCGATAACGAGTCATTCGGCGACCCGGCGGAACTTTTTATCATCCCGGACCATTACGTGCGTCGGATGCTCGTTTCTCAGGGATTCCGCAACAACGAGTTGGGCGTGGCCCCGGCCCACGCGTCGGCTGGCGGCCGAGTGGAGTTGGACCACCGGCTGATCTGGCGACGTTTCTGCGAGAACTGGAAGCTCTTTCGAGGGACCCCGACCCGGTACTGGCTCGAGCACGAACTCGTCGAAATCTTTGGTGTGACCGTCGAGCCGTCGGCCGAAAGCGCCGACCGGATCTACGACGAACTCACCGAGACGCTCGCACGCCCCGAGTTCCGCATCCGGCCGCTGTTTGACCGCTTCAACATCGAGATCCTCAGCACGACGGATGCCCCCCAGTCCGAGCTGCTCGCCCACGCTGCCCTGACGGCAGGCGGCTGGGGTGAGCGCGTCGTGCCGACCTTCCGTCCGGACGCACTGTTTTACCCTGACCGTGCGGTCTGGGTCACTGGAATCCTTTCGCTCGCCGAGCGCAGCGGGGTCGAGGTACGCGACTATGCCGGGTTCCTCGACGCGCTTCGCCAGCGCCGATTCGCCTTCGCCGCGGCGGGGGCGCGAGCGAGCGATCACGGGCATCTGCTCGCCGACACCGCTCCGCTCGATCCCGCTGACGCCGCGCGCATTTTCGATGCGGCGTTGCGCCAACCGTTGGACGGTGCGAGCGCGACCGCGTTCGCCGCCAACATGCTGTTCGAAACCGCACGGATGTCGCTCGAGGACGGCCTGGTGATGCAGTTACACCCGGGTATCGCTCGTGACTACTCTCCGGGTGAGGCCGCCCGATTCGGGTCCGACCAGGGCTTCGACATACCCGTCGAGGTCGAGTTCACCAGGGCATTGCAGCCCCTGTTGGCCGCGTTCGGCCATGACCGTCGATTCCGCATGATCCTGTTCACTGCGGACGAGACCGTGTACTCGCGCGAACTCGCCCCCCTGGCCGGCGCCTTCCCAGCCGTTCGACTTGGCGCCCCCTGGTGGTTCCTCGACTCGCCGGGCGGGATGGCGCGCTTCCGCGAGCTGACCACAGAGACGGCCGGTTTCTACAACACCAGTGGTTTCGTCGACGACACGCGCGCCTTCGCCTCCATCCCGGCGCGGCACGATCTCGCGCGCCGCATGGACGCCGGGTTCCTCGCCAAACTCGTCGCAGAGCATCGTCTCGGGCTAGACGAAGCCATCGAGACGGCGATCGACCTCGCCTACACACTCCCCCTGAAGTCCTATTCGCGAACTAACGCGTAGTCCGCCCGGCCACCGAAAGAGAGATCTTCTGCATGACTATCATCGAGAAGGCCGAGGTGCTCGTCACCAGCCCCGGTCGCAACTTTGTCACCCTCAGGATCACCACCTCGGACGGCGTGACCGGCCTGGGCGACGCGACCCTCAATGGACGAGAACTCGCCGTCGTCGCCTACCTCCGGGAGCACGTGGTGCCGCTTCTCATCGGCCGCGACCCGCAGAACATCGAAGACACCTGGCAATACCTGTATCGCGGAGCCTACTGGCGGCGTGGCCCGGTCACTATGGCGGCGGTTGCCGCGGTTGACGTCGCGCTGTGGGACATCAAGGGAAAGGTCACGGGGCTTCCGGTGTACCAGCTGCTCGGCGGCGCATCCCGAATCGGCGCGCTCGCCTACGGACACGCATCGGGTTCCGATCTTCCCTCGCTGTTCTCCTCGATTCGGAACCACCTCAAGCAAGGTTTCAAGGCCATCCGCGTACAAACCGGAGTGCCAGGGCTGGGCCAGGTCTACGGTGTTGCCACAGACCAGAATCCCGGCGAGCGATATGACTACGAGCCCGCCGGCCGTGGTGCCGTGCCCAAGGAAGAAGAGTGGGACACTCGCGCATACCTGCGACACATTCCGACCGTGTTCGCGGCGGTGCGCGAGGAGTTCGGCTACGAGCTTCCGCTGCTGCATGACGGACACCACCGGCTCACCCCCAACCAGGCCGCGTCACTGGGCAAGTCGCTCGAACCGTTCGACCTGTTCTGGCTCGAGGACTGCACGCCAGGTGAGAACCAAGAGGGACTGCGGCGAGTGCGCTCCCAGACCACCACACCCCTCGCTATCGGCGAAGTGTTCAACTCGGTTTTCGACTACCAGACGCTGATCACTGAACAGCTAATCGACTATGTGCGCAGCGCCGTCACCCACACCGGAGGGATCAGCGCGCTCAAAAAGATCATCGACTTCGCGGCCGTTTATCAGATCAAATCCGGCTTCCACGGTCCCACCGACATTTCGCCCGTCGGCCAGGCAGCCGCCCTGCATCTTGACATCGCGATCCACAATTTTGGCATCCAGGAGTATATGAAGCACTCGGCCGACACACTCGAGGTCTTCGCTACCAGCTACACCTTCGAAAACGGATTACTGCACCCGGGTAATAACCCTGGCCTCGGTGTCGAATACGACGACGATCTCGCCGCAACATTCGAGTACGAACGCGCGTACCTTCCGGTCAACCGACTGCAACTGGATGGGAGCATGCACGACTGGTGATCTCGTCGGTGCGCGCCAGCAAGCAGCCGTCCACGAGACCATCAGGAATAGGGAGGCCCGTGTCTGGCTTGGATGCGACCGGCGAGCGCCCCCCAGACGACAAGCGCGAGGCCCCCGCCTAGGAGAAGACCGCCGATATCGTCGGTGATCCAGTGCACGTTGAGGTAGGTGCGGCTGAGTGCCATAGCGGCGATAAGAACAGCCGCCAGCACGCCGAACCAGCGCCATCCGAGTATGAGGGCGAGCATCACGACTACGGCGGTGAGGTTGGCGACATGCCCGGACGGATAGGCGCTCAATGAAACCGAGATCAGGTGATGATCGGGACGAGGACGCTCGAGCACCGACTTGATCGTGCCGACGAGCGGGGCGCTCAAGATCCCACAGAGCAACACGGCCACAGCTGCCCACCCTCGACCGCGAATCCCGAACAGGATTGCGACGACGACCGGTACGAGCACCCCGACGATGACCTGCGCCCCCGCGTCGTTGAGGAAAAGCGATACCCCCAGAATGAGCTGCGAGCGAGTGCGGTTGCTGAAGTCGAACCAGGCGACATCAATCGGAAGCGGTCCATTGCCGAGCATCGCGATGACGGCACCGCCGCCGATGGAGAGCACGATCGCGCTGATTCCCGCGACGATGGCAATGGCTGAGCGGCGGGCCTGGCGAACCGGCGGCTTCAACTCAGTCATGTCACGACTTTACGTGCCGTGCCGTGCCGTGCCAGGGTTCGGGTCGTCGCGAAGTCGTGCGGGGAGCAGACGCACGCCCTCATCCGGTGGACGCTAGGACGTCTCGATGGCCGTCGGGAGATCGCGCCGTCGGAGGCAACCGAGAGGTGATTTCCGATCTGGAACCGCGGATCGTCGACCCAGTTCGGTCGACCCATAAGCCATCCCGGACTGACGAGTCGTTGTCTGAGCCGGCCAATCCCGGGAAGTCGCGCCTCGATGGTCGCGATCAATACTTCCGCTCGCATCTTGTGCTGGTGTCCAAGATGAGGACGGCACCTGACAGGCCACGCTGGTTACGGTGACTCCGGCTGGTTGGTTCATCTGGCGAGACGGACCGGTTTTACCGCGCTGAGCACGCCGAGCAGCACCAAGACGAGGATCAGCTCGGCGGCCCCGACCGCGAGGTACACGACCTGAAGCCAGTCGAATCCGATGATTGCGAGTTCGACGAAGATCCAGATGATCATCCCGAATCCTGCGACGGCAGCGGCGATGGGGCTGTGGGCCATCTGACGTTGAGTGGCGATCGCCGCGAACCCCTGGGTGCCGCCGACCAGGACACCGAGGATGAGACTCGGGACCAGGTACGAGGTGAACGGGGTTCCGTCCAAGTAGCTGAGGGGGACGCCCGCACCGTTCGCGACGACGCCAAGTACCGCGCCACCAAATGCCGAGATAGCGCCGAAGGAGAGGACGACGATGAGTGTGCGATGTGCCGCCCTCGTCATGGTGTGTGCACGAGGGAGTTCGCGTCTCGTCTCATGGAGACCGGGTGTTGGGTTGTCGCAGTGCCCATCCGCACCAGCATGTGAATGGTCTGACCCTCAGGTGCGTAGTCAGCGTGGATCGCGACATACGGGACGGCCATGGTCGGGTACCCGTGCACCACCTGGCTGAGGGGCTGCATGACCAGCCGGAGGGTGCGGGCGTGGAGGCAGGAGTGTGCGTACAGGATGCCCGCCTGTACTTGCTCTGTGCTCGTCGCTTGAGTGTTCTTGGCCCCGGTAGCGTCATCGTTCAGCGCCGGATCGATCGTGATCAGGCCCTGCAGGAAGTACTTCATGAAACCGGAGAACAGCGCATCGCTTTCCTTGGTCGCGATAGCATCTTCGGTTTCGATGAGGGTTCCCTCGATGACGAAGCTCCCGAGGGTGGTCATCTCCTTCTTGTCGCTCCCAGAGAAGTCCGCGTACTTTCGAAGAACGGTCTGAACCGACCGGAGCATGGTCATGGTTGCCTCTCTCTGGGGTGTACGCAACAAGCTGAGCTGTTCTGCTGAGTCGCTACGAGTGCCAAAGGTCCTACCCGGTCGTACGTCTGCTCGAGATCGGCGATTGAAGTCATCTTCCACCGAGTGACTGGGATCGGCGCGGCACTCCCAGACGTACTCGGCACCGTGCGGGCTGCAGACCCAGTTCAGGTTGTCCATGACCACGACCGTAGAGGCCGCCCGATGGCGCGCGGTCCCGCCATCCTCGGATGGGGGGCCCAACCCGAACGGTGAACCACAGGTGTCGGGATGTTGCCAGAGAACTCTGCGCAAAACCCACGAGGGCGTCTTGCCGGAGAGGGACATCGATGATTCGCTAGTCCCCGAATTGCTCAAGCTCTCCAAAGAGGTCTTCGACTTAGATTCGGTCATCAGCGCCGCAGAGGAACTGAAGAATGTTGGCCAACTCAAGAGGCTGGTCGCCCCTCAGTTCAAAGAGCCCGAGGACGAGTGGGTAAGGTTCCTCGCCCCCCGTGTGTACGACGGCTCTTTCACTCAGAAAGTCAAAGCGCAGTTTTTCGGAAGCTCGTACCAAAAGCGACCGCCCAGTTCCTCAACGATCAGGTCAACGAGCGCTTGACGACCGCTCTCGTCGGCGCTTCGTTCACACCAGACGTACCAGACGCACCGATCGATCCCCTCGATATCGGCGCCGTCGCACACGCAGAACAGCGCGAGGCCAGCATCATCGCAACTCCCGACGAACTCGAAGGCTATGGCATCGTCAAGGCCTTCGTATGCAGTGCGGTTAAGCCGGCGCGCATCACGGCACGCGACCAACAGTCGTCCTTCGCGATCCTGCTCGATGACAACAGCCGCAAGACGATCGCGCGACGCGGTCGACTCGTAGTCAAACCCGTAGTCAACGTCACTCGAATTGACAAAAGCCGCTCCCGGATTTCTCCGGAAACGGCCTCTGACCTGGATTTCTATTGGTTGCGGGGACAGGATTTGAACCTGCGACCTCTGGGTTATGAGCCCAGCGAGCTACCGAACTGCTCCACCCCGCGGCACGAATATTGACTGTACCAGACACCGTAGGGTCCCGCTGAACCGGACTACTTCGTGGCCGCGATCGCCGCGTTGATGGCCGCCTGCATGTTCTTGTCGGCTTGCGCCGCGGCGACCAGGTCGTTGGCCGCGTATGCGGCCGTCCGGGCTGTGAGGGCCGTTAGGTAGTCTCCCAGCGCCTTTTGCAGGGCGGCATTGGTGCCCGTCCCTGAGCCCGTTCCTGGGCCCGGGCCTGCGCTTGGGCGAGTTCCGCCGGTTCCGCCGGCGCCGGTGTCCCCGGCGCTCGCGCCCGAGTCACCGGCGAACAGCGAGTTCAGCGCGGCATCCAGGGTGTCTTCGAAGGCGATCTTGTCGCCAAACGCCACCAACACCTTCCGCAGCAGCGGGTAGCTGGTGTCGGCGCTCGACCCCGACTTCACGTAGACCGGCTGCACGTAAAGCAGACCACCGCCGACCGGCACGGTCAGCAGGTTGCCCTGGACGACGTCGGTCTGCCCCTGCCGAAGAAGATTCAGCTGGGTCGAAACCGTCGGATCCGAGTCGAAGGTGTTCTGCACCTGCCCGGGTCCGGGCACGGTCGCCTGTTTCGGCAGTGTCAACAGGGTCAACTTGCCGTAATCCGGTCCGGCATCCGCGTCGACCGCCAGGTACCCGGTCAGCACGCTGCGGCTCGACGAGGAGTTCGACTTCGGAATGTAGGTCGAGTACAGCGTGAACGCCGGCGACTTCGTACCCGGAACCTGCATCGTCAGGTAGTACGGCGGCTGCGCGACAGCGGTTGCCTTCGGCTGGGTCGGGTCGTTCGGCACGCTCCAGGCGTCGACACCCGAGTAGAACGAGCCCGAGTCGGTCACGTGGTAGGTCTGGAGGATCGAGCGCTGCACCTTGAACAGGTCAGCCGGGTATCGCACGTGAGCGGTCAGATCGGCGCTCATATCGCTTCTCGGTTTGAGCGTTGCGGGGAAGATCTTCTGCCAGGTCTTCAGCACCGGATCGTTGGCATCCCAGGCGTAGAGAGTCACCTTGCCGGTGTACGCGTCGACCGTGGCCTTCACCGAGTTCCGGATGTAGTTCACGTCGTCGAGCGCATAGCCGGGCTGCGCGGTGTAGGTGTCAACGATCGTGTTCGAGAGCTGCTCGACGCGCGAATACGGGTAGTCGGCCGTCGTCGTGTAGCCGTCAACGATCCAGACCACCTTGCCGTCGACCACCGCGGGGTACGGGTCGCTGTCCAGGGTGAGGTACGGGGCAACCTTCTGCACGCGGGTCTTCGGGTCGCGATCGTAGAGGATCTGCGAGTTGTTCGTGACCGCGTTCGAGAACAGGATCTCCTGCGCCCCGAAGTGGATCGCGTAGACCAGCTTCTTGAGGAAGTTGTCGAGCTTCGGCCCACCGTTGCCGGTGTAGGTCGTGGTGGCCCCGTCAGTGGTCGCGTCGGAGGCGGAGGCGCCGCCGCCCGAGGGGTAGTCGAACTCGACGTTCTTCGCACCCTTTTCGGCGCCGACGATCGAGTACGTCGGCGACTTCTCACCGAAGTAGATGCGCGGCTGGTAGGTGCCGAGCGAACCCTTCGGGGGGATGTCGGACTCGAGGAATTTCGGTTCGCCATTGCTGGTGCGCTGGTTGCCGTACGCCGCGACGACGCCGTAGCCATGCGTGTAGACCAGGGTGTCGTTGTACCAGCTGTTGGAACTTTGGTTGGCAGAGTCGAGTTCGCGCACGGCGATCACCGTGTCTTGAACGGCCCCGTCGATCTTGTAGCGGTCGACGGCCAAGTGAGTGTTGAACTGGTAGTACTGCCGAATCTGCTGCAACTGGGCGAAGGTTGCGCCGACCAGGGCGGGGTCCATGATGCGGATGCTGGCCGTCGTCTGAGCGTCGGCGCGCAACTGGCCAGCGGCGACATTCGTTGTCGCGTCGTACTGCACGGTCTTGACGCCCGAGATGCCGTACGCCTGGCGGGTGGCGTCGATGCTGCGCTTGATGTACGTCGACTCCAGGGTGCGGGCGCTCGCGTTGACCTGCAGGTTCTGCACGATGGCCGGGTAGATCGACCCGATCACCAGGCTCGAGACGATCAGCAGCGCGGTGCCGATCAACGGAAGGCGCCAGCGGCTGATGATCGCCGTGAGCAGGAAGAGCACCGCGACCAGAGCCGCGATCCCGGCCAGGATAACGCGGCTCGGGATCGTCGCGTGCACGTCGGTGTAGCCGGCGCCCGTGATGGTCGTCGTCGTCCCGATCGGCGAGTTGTCCGTGACGGTCGTGTACTGGTCGAGCCAGATGCTCACGGCCTGCACCGCGAGGTAGACCGCCGCCGTGAGCGCGAGCTGGATGCGGGCTGACCTGGTGATGCGAACCTCGCGGCCCGTGATCCGGATGCCGCCGTACAGGTAGTTGGTGGCCAGCGCGGCGAGACCTGCCACGATGATGGCGGCCGAGGCGTACGCGACGAATCCGCGGTAGAAGGGGAGCTCGTAAACGTAAAACGAAACGTCGAGACCGAACTGCGGGTCCTTGGTGCCGAAGCTCGTGCGGTTCAAGAACTCGAGCACTGTGGACCAGCGGGTCGCGGTCGAGACACCCATGAAGATACCGAGCACGATCGGGATGCCGTACATCGCCAGGCGGCGAAGCGGCTCGATCACCTGCTGGTAGCGATCCAACTGCGAGTTGAGCTTGGCGTAAACCGGCCGCGCGCGGAAGGCGATGAAGATGCTCAGCCAGACGAGAAGCCCCAGAGAGAGAAATCCGACGCCGAACATCACGACGGTCGAGAACCACTGCGTTGTCAACACCTCGAGGTAGCCAGCCTGGTCGTACCAGAGCACATCGGCGTAGAGGCCGGAGAACACGAAGAACGCGATCACCAGCGCCGCGACCACGGCGGCTGTGATGGCGAGCGCCGCGCGCGAACGACTGGGCGGGGCTTGGGGCTGGGACCGGGCGGCACTGGGAGACGTCACCCGTCGATCCTAGGTGCGCATTCCTGCAAGAACACGCTGGGAACGAGACCGGGAGATGCCCTGATTACTTGCTGGAACAGCTGGCGAGCTTGCTCGTGTCTCCGCCCGCGGCGATCGTCTTGACAGCAGTCACGGACTGGGCGAGCGTCGACACCGCGACGACTCTTATCCCGCTGGGGATGTGCCCGACCACTTCGTTGCAGTTCGACTGGGGTGCGAGGAACCACGTCGCTCCGTCGTCGCGGGCGCCGTAGAGCTTCTGACGGATGCCACCGATCGCACCAACCGTGCCATCCGGATCGATCGTCCCGGTGCCCGCGATGTGCTTGCCGTTCACGAGCTCACCCGGGGTCAGCTTGTCGTAAATGCCGAGGGCGAGCATCATGCCGGCACTCGGGCCACCGACGTCCTGCAGCTGGATCTTGACCTGGAACGGAAAGGTGAAGTCGGTGGTCCCCCCGGTGTAGATACCGATCGCGGGCTTGCCGGTGTCCGCACTCTGAGTGGGGGTGACCTTGACCGTCTGCGTGGCACCGCTGCGGGTGACCTCGAAGGTAACCGGGTGGGACGTGCCGTTGGCGATGATGGCCTGCTGCAGCGCGGTCAGGCTCGTGACTTTCTGGCCGTTGACGGTGAGCAATACGTCTCCCGCCTTCAGGGCGCCGTCCGCCGGAGCACCCGGCACCACCTGTGCCACGGTAACGGTGCTCTTCGTCGTGTAGTCGATGCCGAGGAGCGTCAGCGCGGCAGCCTGTGCGGACTGTTGCGAGCTCGACATCTCCTGCGTGCTCTGCTGGTTGGCCTGCTTGTCGGTCTGGCCGGTGGGGAAGATCTCGTCGAGCGGCACCGCGGCGCGGCTCGTGTCGAACCAGGAGCCCGCGACCTCGATCCAACTGAGCTTGGTCTGCGGGGAGCCGTCAACGTAGACCGTGAGCATGTCGAGCTTGCCGCTGGTGGCGTAGGTCTTCTCGCCGCTCACCGCGATCAGGGGAACGCTCTTGCCGTCGACGGGAGTGCTGCCGAGCACGTTGTACACGGGGCCAGGTCGTTCGATCGCGTACGGCGACGGCGTGAGTCCGAGCAGCACCGTGCCAGCCACTGCGCCGACGAGAAGTACCCAACCGGTGGCGCGCGCGATCCGTCCGCGATCGGAGAAAAACTTGCGCAAACGAAGCTCTTTCGGGCAGTCGGGTGGGAGCGTTCGCTCCCAGCGCAGGCCTCGCGGGCCGTGCCTTTCGCGAATCCCCCGGAACGGGGAGCGGGCGAGGGCTACTTTAGGACGCATGGCTGATGATTCGCGGGACGAGCCGTCCGAAGACGACTTCCGCGACATGCTGCGCGATTTTCTCGCCGGCAATACGGACCTCGACCCGGCGAAGCTCGCGAGCGCGGCGGGACTACCCGACGACCCCGAGATGGTGCAGCGCCTGATCGGGCAGTTACAGCAAGCGCTGCAGAACAGCAGTGAGGGCATCAACTGGGGTCTCGCCCTCGAGCAGGCAAAGGGCCTCGCCACGCATTCCGCCGTCGTGAGTACCCCGGCCGAGACCTCGGCGCTCGAACAGGCACTTCACGTGGCCGCTCTCTGGCTCGACGAGGTCACTTCGATTGCCGAACTAACCACCTCCCCTGTGCTGCTCACCCGCGCCGGCTGGGCCGAAGCCACCATGCCGGTCTGGACCCAGCTCGCCGAGCCGGTCGCCCATTCCATCGCCAACGCCCTCACCGGCGTCCTTGAGGAGCAGGCGCCCGAAGAACTGGCAGGAATGCTGGGCAACGCTGGCCAACTGATGCGAAACATCGGTGGCACCCTATTCGCCATGCAGCTCGGGCAGGTCGTCGGCCAGCTCTCGGGTGAAGTGGTCTCGGGTGGGGATGTCGGCATCCCGCTGCTCGACGGCGAGATTCGCCAGGCGGCGCTCGTGCCGCAGAACGTGGATGGCTTCGGCGCCGGGCTCGACATCCCGGTGGAGGAGATCCGGCTATATCTGTCTGTGCGCGAACTCGCCCACGCGCGACTGTTCCGCCACGCCAAGTGGCTGCGTCTGCACCTGCTCACGCAGATAACGGATTTCGCACGCGGCATCCACATCGACACCGATCGCCTTGAGGAGTTGGCTACCGGCTTCGACCCCCAAAACCCCGAGGAGTTGCGTGCGGCGATGACCAGCGGTGCCCTGATTCCGCCGAAGACCGACGATCAGCTTGCCGCCCTGGCACGCCTCGAAACCATGCTCGCCCTGGTCGAGGGCTGGGTGGATGTCGTGACGGCGGCCGCCACCAAGCGTCTTCCCAAGAGCGACGCCATCGCCGAGTCGGTGCGCCGCCGGCGTGCGGCCGGCGGTCCCGCCGAGTCGGCGTTCTCAACCCTCGTGGGCCTGGAACTCCGGCCACGTCGGCTGCGGGAAGCGGCGGCACTTTGGCAGAAGATCTCGGATGCCGTGGACGACGAGGGTCGGGACGCCCTGTGGGCGCATCCGGATCTGATTCCCTCCGACGCAGACATCGACGACCCGACGGCCCTGCTCGCTCGGCTGACGGCGGACTCGCGAATCCCCGACGAGGTCGACATGGCGATCGAAGACCTCCTCAACGACGACGGCGAGAACCGGCCGCACGAGGTGTAGCTCGGCTCGCTGGTTGATGATCGGCTTCGCAGCGTGTCGCGACCCTGGCGCTCCGGACCTCAGCACCCGATCGCACCCGCGGAGGCTGCGCCCGAAGACACCCGAAGACACCCACCAAATGCGACGAGCGGCACCACGCGCGGCGGAGCGGCGGAGGGTCGGAGGGTCGGAGGGGCGCGCCTCCCGCTGGCGCGTTCCGGTTGTGTAGGACGGTCCTACACAACCGGAACGCGCGCGGAGGGACAGTCCCCGCCCAACGCTCGAGCCGCGGTCCGGGGGCGACCCGCCTTGCGGTGATGTCAGAACAGGGCGTGCGCGGTCGGGGTAGCGGCCAGCGGCGGCGGTCGGGGCGGCCGCCAGCGGCGTGAGCAGCGGCCTGTGGAGGGGCGGCGACACCGGAGGGCGGGGGGAGGCATCCTGTCCGGCATGGTACTCAAGGTGGTGGTGGGCGTTCCGCTGGTGTGGCGGAGTCCGAGCAGTCTGCAGTTCGGCGTTGATGCGCCGCTGGCGGTGCTCGAGGAGCTTGACGAGGGCACCGAACGCATCGTGGCGGCACTCGTAAGCGGGATCTCGCGGAGCGGGTTCGACATGATGGCGCGAAGTGTCGGCCTTGATGCCGTCGCAGCGGAGGCCCTGCTCGCGAAGCTCGAGCCGGTGCTTGGTGAGTCGCCGGCGACCGTCGGTAGCGTCGCGGTGACAGGGTCAGGGTCGCTCGCCGAGGAGTTGCGGCGGATCCTAGATGCCGGCGGATTGCTCGTCGCATCCGAGGAGAGCAGCCTCGACCTCGTGGTGATCGTCGCGGGCTGGCTGGTCGGCGCAAAAGATCACGGCACGTGGTTGCGCCGCGACATCTCGCACGTACCGGTGATGGTGAGTGATGGTGGCATCACCGTGGGGCCGTTCGTCGAACCGGGCTGTGGGCCGTGCCTGTATTGCATACAGCTGGCGATGACGGATGACGACCCGGCCTGGCCGGCGATCGCCACGCAACTCTGGAGCCGACCCGCTCCCCCCTTGACCCTGCTCGCCGTGGCAGAGGCTGCGGCGTTCACAATCCGACGAATCCGCGAACGGCTGGCGGCTGGCCCTCCCGGGGCGACGCCGACTGAGGCAACGAGTTGGCGGCTCGCGGCCGCCAACGGCGAGCTCAGTTCGCGCGCGTGGACGCGGCACTCGGCGTGCCGCTGCGCAGCTCCTGCAGAAAGCGACTGGGCTCCCGCTGCTGACCGCGAGAGCCCCGCTGCGACCAGGAGAGTAGTAGCCGCCGCTGTGCTCGCGTGATCCCCACATAGAGCAGGCGCCGCTCCTCGTCGATCGCGGCCGCGGTCTTCGCGTAGTTGATGGGCAGCAGTCCTTCGCTGAGCCCGACCAGGAACACGGTGTCCCACTCGAGGCCTTTCGCGCTGTGCAGAGTGGAGAGCACAACTGCCGAAACCGTCAGTTCGTTGTTCGCTTCTTCCCGATCGCTGAGCTCCTCTGAGAAGCGTTCGAGTGTGACGCCGTCCGGCAGATCAGTCGAGAACCGCACGATCGCGTTGAGGGCATCCCAGCTCTCGCGCGGCAAAGACGAGTCCTCAGGACGGATGCTCCAGCCCGCCTCGCGCGCCAGATCCGACACCACTTTCCGCATCGATTCGTCAGGGTGCGAGCGCGCCTGCACCCGCAACGCAGAGACCACCATCCGCACCGCCGACAGCTTGAAGAACTTCGAAGTGCCGAGTTGGCGGACCGCCACCCCGCGTTCCTTCAGCGCGGCTTCGAGCGCCACGGCCTGCTCGTTCACGCGGAACAGGACGGCGATCTGCTCCGGTTTCGTGCCGGAGCGCACGGCTTTCGCCACCGCATCCGCGACGGCGGCCGCCTCGGCGAGGTCGTCCTCGAATACCGCAACACCGGGCACCTGCTCGGGTGCGGCGCTGGTCGGCTGAAGTTCGAGGGCGCCGGGGCGGTCGCGCATCAGACGGTTGGCGAGCATCAGCACGGCGGGCGTCGACCGATAGTTGCGCTGCAACCGCACGACGTTCGCGCGCGGGAACTCCCGCTCGAAATGCAACAGGTATCGGCTCGTCGCGCCGGTGAAGGAGTAGATGGTCTGGCTCGCATCCCCGACTACGCAGACGTCGGTGCGGTCGCCACGCCAGAGGTCGAGCAGGCGGTGCTGCAACGGCGAGACGTCCTGGTATTCGTCCACGGTGAAGAAGCGGTATTGCGCCCGCACGGCCGCGAGCACGCGGGGCTCGGAGTCGAGCATCCCGGCCGTGGCGAGCAGCACGTCTTCGAAGTCGAGTCGACGGCGGTCATCCTTGAGTTGCTCGTATCGGGACTGGATGTCAACAACGGCATCCACCGAGAGACCCGCAGGCAGAGGACGCTCTGCCGCCGCAACCGCGTACCGAGCGAGGCTGAGCTCGGACGTCTTGCGCCACTCGATCTCGGCGGCCAGATCGCGGAGCGTCGGGCCACTGAGACGGAGCTTCGCGGCATCCCCCGCCTCGGCAATCATGCGCGACTTGTTCTCCACCAGCTTGGGGGTCGAGCCGCCGATCACGTCGGGCCAGTACTGGGAAAGCTGCTGCAGGGCGGCCGAATGGAAGGTCCGAGTCGTCGCCCCGGTCGCGTCCAGCCGCCGCAACCGTTCGCGGAGTTCGGCGGCGGCCTTGGTCGTGAAGGTGAGGGCGAGCACGCTACCCGGTGAGTACGTGCCGGTGCGCAGGCCGTGCGCGATCCGGTAGGTCAGCGCGCGGGTCTTGCCGGTGCCGGCGCCGGCCAGGATGACGACGGGGCCCAGCAACGCGGTGGCAGCTCTCCGTTGGTCGGGGTCGAGCCCGTCCAGCAGTTCCTCATCGAGATCGGGCATGAATGCAGTTCACCACTTGCCGCCGTCGGGCAGCGCGCCGCCGTACCAGTCGTCGATGATCGCGCGGGCGATCGATGTCGAACCCGGCAATCGGATCTCGCCACTCGCCGACCCAGCAGCCAGATCCTCGCGGCCGAACCAGCGCAGTTCAAGGATCTCCTCACCATCCGGCCGACCCACTGTGGAGGCGCCGGGAGCGACGCGGGCGCGGAAACCGAGCATGAGGGACGCCGGAAAGGGCCACGGCTGGCTGCCTTGGTAAATCGGGTCGACGACGTGCACGCCGGATTCCTCGAACGTCTCGCGGATGACGGCCGCCTCCAGCGACTCCCCCGGCTCGACGAAGCCGGCCAGCAGCGAGAAGCGGTTCTTCTCCCACATCGCGTTGGAGCCGAGCAGCATCCGGTCGTCGTCGTCCGTGATCCCGACGATGATCGCCGCGTCGGTGCGCGGGAACGACTCGGCGCCCGACTCGTGCTCCCGGCGGGTCCAGCCAGCGGCATCCGGGATGCTGGCGTACCCCGAGCGCGGAGAGAAACCGTAGCTCGTGTGCCAGTTGGCGATCGCGAGAGCCTCAGTAAAGAGGCCAGCATCTCGCACGCTGAACTCGGCCCCGAGCAGCCGCAAGTCTCCCCACTCCGCTGCCCCATTCACACCGCCGAGGGCGGCGGCGGTCTCGTCGCCCACTACCAGCAGCGTGATCGGCGAGCCTGCCGGGAGGTCGGGCTCATCGCCGACAGCCCGCCCGAGGTACACCGCGAGTTCGTGATTCCCGACCTCACCGGGAGTGAGCAGCGCGAGCGCCGCCGGGGCCGTTAGCAGTGCCTGTCGGTCGTGCAGAACGACGACTCGGGCCAGCGGATCCGCCAGCAACGCCTCGATGCCGAGAGCCCGGGAAAGGTGGTCGCGGTCGATAGACGCGCGGGACAGGGGCAGTCGCGAACCGAAGGAGTCATTCAGCGGGTACCTCCGGGACGAGTGAGATAGGCGTGGCGTGCAGCCGGGTCGGGCATCCGCCGACCTACCCTGTGGTCATGTCCAGATCCCACTTCACTCTAGCGGCGCTCGCGACGTCGGCCGTGGCCGGGTTGGACGTCGTCGGTGCCCAAGCCTTCGGCTCGATGGGGCACGGAGACTTCGACGCCGCCCTGCTGACAGTGCGCGACGGCGGTCACTGGATCGTGCGGATTCCCCGGAGCGAAAAAGCCGAAGCGCAGCAGTCTGCGGATCTCGTCGCCCTCCGCGCCCTGAGCACCGGTGTACGAACCCGGCTGCCCTTCGCCGTGTCGACCTTCGCCGGCCAGGTGCCGATCGCAGGAACCCGCGCTGTCGTCTACGAATTCGTCTACGGCACCAAGATCACACTCGGCCAGATCACCCCCGAACTCGCCGCCTCGATCGGCACGGCCATCGCCGCGATCCACGCGTTGCCGACCAGCTTCGTCGTGGATGCCGGCCTCGTCTCGCACAACGCCGTCGACGGTCACCGCGCCGCCATCACGCTCGTCGACCGCGCCTGCGCGACCGGGGTCGTTCCGATCGCGCTGCAGCAGCGTTGGGAGCATGCGGGAGCGGAATCCGCGCTCTGGCAGTACACGGCGACGGTGATCAACGGCTCGCTCCGTTCCGACTCGCTACTCGCGGCGTCCGACCAGGTCACCGGCATTCTCGGCTGGCACGGTCTGCGCGTCGGCGACCCCGCCCTCGACCTGCAGTGGCTGCTCGGGGCGACGCAGCCGGGCGCCACAGATGCCGCGTTCGACGCCTACGGCGCAGCGCGCGGTCAGATCGACCGCCAGTTGCGGCAGCGCGCCACCCTCCTCGCCGAACTCGAGGTGGCTCGCTGGCTGCTGCACGGCACCGAGGTGCGGTCGACCTCGATCGTGGATGACGCGGTCGAGATGCTCTCTGCCCTCACCGACGACGCGCAGGCCTCACTCGGCAGCACGGTCAGCAACGAGACTCAGCCGCTCGACACCGCGGAGCTCGAGTCCCTGCTTGACCGCTCGGAGCGCGCGGCCGGCTGACGGTTCCCCCGTTTCTCCGGAGACCTTCGTAGCTTCTCCGGAGTGTCTCGCGAAGGAGCCAGGAGTACGGGCGCTCATTCCTCGGCTGCTCGGGAAAACTCCGGAGAACGAACTCAGGCGACCTGCGGCCGCTTTACGATCCGCACGAACTGTCGCGGCGTGCGCAGGTTAACCTGCAGCGTGAGCTGGTGGCGACGACCGAGGATAACGCCGACAACCAGCCCGGCGAGCAAGGGAACCCCACCCGAGATCAGGAAGGCCGTCTGTGCGCCGAGGTTCTGCGCGATCCACCCGATGAGCAGGCCGCCCGCCGCCTGGCCACCGACGCTGACCATGATGTAGAACGACATGATCCGACCCCGGATGCCGAGATTGGTCGACAGCTGTGTCAATGATTCCGCAGCGGTCGCGAAGGCGAGGCGCGAGATGCCGATCCCGACCAGCGCACCGAGGAAGATCACGTACAGCGGCGCGACCCCGGCCAACGCCGTGACCGCGCCGTAGATCACCACCGCAATGACGATCGCACGCAGCCGCAGCCGCTTGCGCCGGGTAGTGAGCAGTGCGCCTGCCAGCGCGCCAGCCGCCGC
This sequence comes from Microbacteriaceae bacterium, assembly GCA_043779945.1. Taxonomy (GTDB): domain Bacteria; phylum Actinomycetota; class Actinomycetes; order Actinomycetales; family Microbacteriaceae; genus Lysinimonas. Next base: position 1,294 of record JAYWDH010000139.1, on the reverse strand, counting down.
CAGCGAGCTGTAGAGCCCGTAGCCCGCCGCACCGGTGCCATATGTCTGGTTGGCGGACGCGGTGAAGAGCACCGGCAGGTTCATGCCGAAGGTCGCCACGAAGCCCATCAACACGATCGGCCAGAAGATCGTCGGCTTTCGCACGGCGTAGTGCAGTGCCTCCCGGATCTGCCCCTTCGCCGCCTGCACGCGCAGTGAACGGGTCAGCTCGTGCGTGCGCATCAGCCCGAGTGCCAGCACCGCGATCGCCGACGTGCCGGAGTTGACAGCGATCGACCAACCGGAGCCGACCAGCGTGATCAGCAGCCCGCTGATCGCGGGGCCGAGCAGCCCGCCCAGGTGGAAGATGCTCGCATTGAGGCTGATGGCATTGCGCAGCCGGTACGAGCCCACCATCTCGGTGACGAACGCCGAGCGCGACGGCGAGTCGATCGCCATCGAGCAGCCGGTGATCCCGGCCACGAGGAACACCATCCAGACCTGCGCGTAACCGGTGAGCACGAGCGCCGCAAGCAAGCCGTTGAAGACGGTTCCAGTGGTCTGGGTGAGGATCAGCGTGCGGTGCCGGTTATAGCGATCCGAGATCACTCCCGCCCATGGCCCGAGCACCAGAGTGGGGGCGAACTGAAGAGTGACGGTCAGGCCGACGAGGGCGACGTTGCCGGTCAACTCCAGCACAAGCCAGTCGATGGCGATCCGCTGCATCCATCCGCCGATGTTGGCGAAGAGTTGGCCGATTACGTACAGCCGGTAGTTGTATGCCCGTAGCGCGATAAAGGTGTCGCGCCAGCGCGGAGCCTGAGTAAGCACCGGAATGGGTTGCGTGACGCCTGCCGGGTCCACTCCGCTGAGATTGGTCACGGTCCCCCAGGGTACCCTCGCACTGGTCATTCGATTATGGAATCATGGCTATAAGTCCCATTGGATTTCTCAATAAGTAAGGTATTACCGTGTTCGATCCCGCACTGCTGCGAACCTTCGTCGCCGTCGCCGAGACGCTGAGCTTCACCCGTGCCGCCGAGCAGCTGCAGCTCAGCCAGCCCACAGTGAGCCAGCAGGTGCGCAAGCTCGAACTCGCGGCCGGCCGGCAACTGGTCGCGCGCGACACCCGGGCGGTCACCCTCACCGACAACGGGGATGCCATGCTCGGCTTCGCGCGGAGCATCCTGGCCAGCCACGACGAGGCCGCCGCCTATTTCACCGGATCGGCGATGCGCGGGCGGCTCCGCTTCGGCTCGGCGGACGACCTGGCGCTCACGCAACTGCCGGAGATCCTGCGCGACTTTCGGCAGCT
>JAYWDH010000138.1:0-29700 GCA_043779945.1 Microbacteriaceae bacterium | reverse complement strand
TGATCATGGGCCGTCGGACCTGGGACACCATTCCGCCCCGATTCCGCCCCCTTCCGGGCCGTCGCAACATCGTCGTCACGCGGGACCCCGCGTGGAGCGCCGACGGGGCCGCGGTCGCCCATTCGATCGACGAGGCGCTCGCCCTTGATGACTCGCCGTGGGTCATGGGCGGCGCCGCGATCTACGCGGCCACGATCGGACGCGCTGACCGCCTCGAGGTCACCGAGATCGCGATAGCACCCGACGGCGACGCATTCGCCCCCGTCATCGACCCTGCCCTCTGGGCCCTCACTCCGGCCTCTGCGGGTGCCGCCTGGCTCACCGCTCGCACCGGTCTCGACTACCGCTTCCTCAGCTACACCCGCGCCTGATCTCGTCCCCTCTGGCCACCAGACCCCGTATCCGACGCTTCAGGGCGTTGACCGCGTGTCGAAGCTCATCGCCGCCGGCGTCGACCCGGCCTTTCGGGAGGCAGTGCGACGCGGCGCGACGCTGGCGTGTCGAACTGCTCTCGTTTGCGAGGCGTGATCGTGCACTTAACGCGTACACCGCTGGATCGCCGGTGTCCGGCCGTGCCGCGTGAGGCGGCCGAGCGGTAAGCGGCACGGTGTCGGCCGCAGCCCGGTAGCCTGGAGCGCGTGTCGACGCCAGAGAATCCTTTCGGACAGGTGCTCGTCGCGCTCGTGACTCCGTTCACGACCGACGGTGAAGTGCTGTGGGCGGACGTCGAGAAGCACATCGACGACGTGATCAACCACGGCGCCGACGGCATCGTCGTCACCGGGACCACCGGCGAGACCAGCACGCTGACCGACTCGGAGAAGATCCGGCTCGTCGAGGTGGCGAAGTCCGTGGCGAACGGGCGAGCGAAGGTGATCACGGGCGGCGGCTCCAACGAGACCGCGCACGCCATCGAGCTCTACAGGCGCAGCGAGAAGGCCGGCGCTGACGGCGTCATGATCGTCACGCCCTATTACAACAAGCCCACGCAGGCCGGGGTGCTCACGCACTTCCGCATGATCGCTGACGCGACCGATCTGCCGGTGATCCTGTACGACATTCCGGGCCGCACCGGCATCCCGATCATGTACGAGACGATTCTGCGCGCGGCGAAGCACCCCAACATCCGGGCAGTGAAGGATGCCAAGGGCGACCTCAGTGAGGTCAGCCGTGTGCTGAATCAGACCGAGTTGCTCTACTTCGCGGGCGATGACGCCAACGCGCTTCCGACGCTCGCGATCGGCGGTGCCGGCCTGATCGGCGTCACCGCCAATATCGCGCCAGCGCCGTACCGCACCATGGTCGACGCGGTAAACAGCAACGACCTCGCCACCGCGACGGCGGCGCACCGGGCGCTCGAGCCGCTGGTTCGCGCAACCATGACGCACGTCCCCGGAACGGTCGCCATCAAGTACATCCTGCACGGGCTGGGGCGCATCTCGAGCCCGCGCGTGCGACTGCCCCTGGTCGGCCCGGAGGAATCCGAGGCGGCCCTCATCGAAGACGAGCTCGCACTGGTCGGAGTGATTCCGGGTATCGACTTGTCCAACTTCCGCCCCGACCGCAACGCCGCCGCAGGTGGCGCGCTGCCCAAGGTCGCCGGCACCACACGATAACCAAGGAATCCATGCCCGGCACCGCTGTTTTCGATCCGCCCGCTCTTCCCGCGGGAACCCTGCGCGTGACACCCCTCGGCGGACTCGCCGAAATCGGTCGCAACATGACCGTCTACGAGATCAACGGCAAGCTCCTCATCGTCGACGCGGGGGTGCTCTTCCCGGAGGAGACGCAGCCGGGCGTTGACCTGATCCTGCCCGACTTCACGCCCATCCGGGATCGTCTCGAGGACATCCTCGGGGTGGTACTTACGCATGGCCACGAAGACCACATCGGCTCCGTGCCGTACCTGCTGAAGCTTCGGCAGGACATCCCCCTGCTCGGTTCGCAGCTCACCCTGGCTCTCGTCGAGGCGAAGCTGAAAGAGCACAGAATCACGCCGTACTCGCTCACCGTGAAGGCCAACCAGATCGAGAAGATCGGCCCGTTCGAGCTCGAGTTTGTGGCCGTCAACCACTCGATCCCGGATGCGCTGGCCGTCGCCATCCGCACCGAAGCCGGCCTGGTCCTGCACACCGGTGACTTCAAGATGGACCAGCTGCCGCTCGACAACCGCATCACCGACCTGCGTGCGTTCGCACGGCTCGGCGAAGAGGGCGTCGACCTGCTCCTGCCGGACTCGACGAACGCCGACGTCCCCGGGTTCACACCGCTCGAGCGCGACATCGGCCCGGTGCTGGAGAGCGTGATCGCCAAGGCCAAGCGTCGCGTGATCGTCGCCAGCTTCTCGAGCCACGTGCACCGCGTTCAGCAGGTGCTGGATGCCGCAGCCAAGAACGGCCGTCAGGTCGCCCTGGTCGGCCGGTCGATGGTGCGCAACATGGGCATCGCAGCGGACCTCGGCTATCTCAAGGTGCCCGACGGCGTGCTCGTCGAGCTCAAGAAGGCTCTCGATCTGCCCGACGACCGGATCGTGTACATGAGCACCGGATCCCAGGGTGAGCCGATGGCGGTGCTGGCGCGCATGGCCAATCAAGAGCACCAGATCGAGATCGCCGAGGGCGACACGGTGATCCTGGCATCCAGTCTGATACCGGGCAACGAGAACGCCGTCTACCGCGTCATCAACGGGCTCACCAAGCTCGGCGCCACCGTCGTGCACAAGGGCAACGCCAAGGTGCACGTCTCCGGCCACGCGGCCGCGGGTGAACTGCTCTACTGCTACAACATCATCAAGCCGAAGAACGTGCTGCCGGTGCACGGCGAATACCGTCACCTGACCGCCAACGCAGCCCTGGCGATCGAGACCGGCGTGCCGGAGCAGAACACGCTCGTGGGCGAGAACGGCATGGTCGTCGACCTCAAAGACGGGGTTGCGCGGGTCGTCGGCCAGCTCGACGTCGGCTTTGTCTACGTCGATGGCTCGACCGTCGGCGAGATCACCGATGCCGACCTCAAAGATCGTCGCATCCTCGCCGAGGAGGGCTTCATCTCGATTTTCGTCGCCATCGACAGCCAGACTGGACAGGTGATCGTCGGCCCGGAGATTCAGGCCCGCGGATTCGCAGAAGACGAGTCGGTGTTCGACGACGTGAAGCCGCAGGTGATCAAGGCGCTCCAGGAGGCCGCGCAAAACGGGACACGCGACACGCACGGCTTCAGCCAGGTCATTCGGCGCGTCGTCGGCCGCTGGGTGAACACTCAGCATCGTCGACGTCCGATGATCATCCCGGTGGTCATCGAGGTCTAGCTTCCGCGCCGTCGCCCATCCAGGTCACAACGTAGTAGTGTGCACTGCGTAGTACCGACTCGGTGACCAATGTCCACCACGAATTCGGGCGTCGTTCGGCGCTGGGTGTTCCCCGTCATCCGTCTTCTCATCTTCATGGCCATCGCCGCGGCGATGGTCAAGCTTGCCTTCGTCGGCGGGATTGCGCCCGGCAACGACGCCGCGACGCCGACCGGACAGGTCACCGACCTGCAGGTCGCGATCGCGACCGGCACCATCCACAACGACGTCGTTCTCAACGCGACTGTGACGGCGGATGCCGCGGTTCCGGTGCGCGCGACTCTCGCTGGCGAGGTGCGCAAGGTTCTCGTAACGGCGGGGCAGGCGGTCGCCGCCGGGACGCCAATCCTGCAGATCCGGGCGGAAGTGCCGAACGCCGATGGGTCGACTTCGATCAAGACCGCGACGGTGGCATCCGGCGCCGCCGGGGTGCTCTCCGACCTGCCGGTGCTGGTCGGTCAGTTGGTGTCAGTCGGTGAAGTCGTGGCGCAGGTTGCGCCGCCGAGCTTCAGCGTGACCGGCTCGCTGGCGCCCGCTCAGCAGTACCGCCTGCTCAACAAGCCGACCGAGGCGCGGGTTGCCATCACCGGGGGCCCGGCCGCCTTCACCTGCACCGGACTCACGATTACCACGCCGCTCGCGGGTTCCGGCGGCGGAACGGGCAGCGGATCGGGCGCGGGTGACGGCAGCCCCTCGAGCTCCAGCGGCTCGACGGGTGGCAGCACGACGGGCGGCAGCACGACGGTACGGTGCGCCATCCCCGCCGAAATGATCGTCTTCGGCGGCCTCGCGGCCAAGATGACGATCTCGGGAGGTGTCGCTGTGGGAGTGCTTGTTGCCCCGATCACGGCCGTCGAAGGCTCGGCGGGCACGGGCGTCGTCTATGTCGCCGACCCCAAGGGTGGGAAGCCCACCACGAAGAAGGTAGGGCTCGGCATCAACGACGGACAGCAGGTCCAAATCACCGATGGGGTCGCCGCGGGCGACATGATCCTCGAGTTCGCTCCGGGTGCCGCCGTGGACCAGTCGAAGGCCGTCAACAGAGTCGGCGGCTGATGGTCCTCCTGAGACTCGAGCAGGTCACGCGAACAGTGCCGTTGCCAGATGCCGCCCCGCTTGAGATTCTCAAGGGGATCGACCTCGAGGTCGAGGTCGGCGACCACCTGAGCATCGTGGGGCGGTCGGGAAGCGGAAAATCCACGCTGCTCAATCTGCTCGGACTCCTCGACGAACCGAGCAGCGGGCGCCTGGTGTTCGACGAGGTCCCGCTCGAGCGGATGAGCTCGGCCGAGCGCGATCGCCGGCGTGGCCGCGACGTCGGCTTCATCTTCCAGCAGTTCAACCTGCTCCCCGGGCGGACGGCCCTTGAGAACGTGCTGACTCCGCTGCTCTACGCCCGCGGCATGCAGTTCTGGCGCCGTGACCGGATCGCGCGCGAGATCCTCGACCGCGTCGGCCTCGCCGATCGGATGAACTCGCTCCCGACCCAGCTCTCCGGCGGCGAGCAGCAACGCGTCGCGATCGCACGCGCCCTGGTCCGCGGGCCGCGGCTGATTCTCGCCGATGAGCCGACCGGCGCCCTCGATGTGGACACGGGCGCGAGGGTCATGGCGCTCCTCGACCAGGTCGCCGAGAGCTCGGGCGCCGCCCTGATCACGATCACCCACGATCCGAACGTCGCGGTTCTCGCGCGCCGCCACTACCGCCTCGACCGGGGCGTGCTCAGTGCGATCGAGCCCGCCAGGATCGTCGACCTCGCGCGCACAGGCGAAACGCTCTGATGGCCGTCATCACGTTCCTCTACGGCTCGCTGATCGAGGCGTGGTCGGAGTTCCGCACCCACCGTGCCCGCGTGCTGATGAGCCTGATCGGCGTCGCGATCGCTGTGACCGCGCTCACCGGCGTCGCGGCGATCAGCGCCGTCGCCAAGCAGTCGATCGTCGAGGGGCTCGAGCGCTCGTCCGGCCGCCCGGTCTCCCTGCAGATCCAGCCGCCGTACGACCAGAAAACGGGGCTGCGGAGCGCGGATGGCGGGGCGTTCTCGACACAGGTCGGTGACGTCATGAAGCGCTACGGCATCCGGTACTGGAGTCGCAGCGAGAACGGCTCGGTCGTAGTGCAGACGCCGCAGGGTGCGATCCAGGGCAACGTCAACGCCGTCGACGAGCCGTACGGGGTGATGCACCGCGTCCGTCTCTCCCAAGGCTCGTGGTTCACGAAAGCCGATGCTCGCCGTCTCGCGCCCGCCGTGATCGTCGACACGGTGACCTGGAAGGCGCTCGGCTCGCCCGATCTGCGCACGAATCCCGCGATCACACTGCTCGGAACCAACTCCGTGACCGCGGTCGTCGTCTGCGTCACGCCAGGGGGCTACGAGGGAAACATCCAACTCACGATGCTCGTCGACTCCTACGACGCGATCCTGCCCGCCGTGGCCTCAAGCTCGGACCAGCAGCCGGGTCAGTACAACTACGAGGCCTGGATCCCCACAGCCCACTGGCACGAGCTCCAGAACCGGATCTCCGCGGCGCTGTCGGCGCAGGGCGGCGGCGGATTTCAGGTCGGCATCTATCGCCAGGACTACGCACAGCAGGCGGGCGACCCCCTGCTGATCCTGAAGGTCACGGTGGGCGCCGCGGCGGCGATGATCCTGCTGCTCGGCGCGCTCGGGCTTCTGAACATCTCGCTCGTGACGGTGCGCGGGCGGATCCGCGAGATCGGCATCCGCCGCAGCTTCGGCGCGACGGCGGGGCGCGTGCTCTTCGGCGTCATGATGGAGAGCGTCGTCGCGACGCTGGCTGCCGGCGCAGTCGGCGTTGCGGTGGCCATCCTGCTGCTCAAGAACCCGATCACGACGAACTTCATCGTGGCGCAGGGGCTCCAGGACGTGCCGCCCTTCCCGCTCTCCGCGGCACTCATCGGCCTTGCCGCCTCCGCGGGGGTGGGCGCGCTGGCGGGACTGCTGCCCGCGCTCGTGGCTGTCCGCGTGAAGCCGATCGACGCGATCCGGTACTGAGCCGTTCCGCACCGTGCACGCGGTCAGGTTCGGATCGGGGCGAGCTCCTCGATCAACTGAGCGGCGGCGACGGCTCCGTCGCGTTCGCGGATCGCGGCTCCCAGCGCCTGCGCCGCCGAACGCTCCGGGCCCGGCTGCGCCAGCACCGAGACCGCAGCGCGGATTGTCGCTGAGGAACTGGTCCTGGGCAGCATCCGGCCGACTCCGAGTCGTTCGACCGCTCGACCGAGCTGGGGCTGATCCATCAGCGGATGCATCGGCAGAACCAGCACGGGAACCCCGGCCGAGAGCGCGCGCATCGTCGTCCCGTGGCCACCGTGCCCGATGAGCAGTGACGCGTCGCGCAGGAGCTCGGTGTGATCGCCGAAGGACCGGACCGCGATGTGCGCGGGAGCACGGAGTCGGCTCGGATCGATCGACGGCCCCGTCGTCACGGTGGCGTCCACCGGCAGGCTCGCGAGCGCATCGATGATCGACTGCAGGGTGCGTTCCTGGCCGGGAAACACGGTGGTGCTGAGGCTCACCAGGATCCGGGGCCGATCGGACTCGAATCGGGAACCGACGGGGGTTCCGTTCCATACGACTCCGACGTGGCGGGCGTTGGCCGGGGTTCCGCGACCGCCGAACGACTCGAACTCCGGCCGGGTGGTCACGAGCGCGAGGCTCGGTCGGCGGAGAGCCGCCGTCATCCGGGCGCCCCGCAGCCGCACGATGCCGCCGATCGGTCCCCGCGCGTTGCCCTCAAAGTAGCTCAGCAGGCTATGCACCAGGCCAACAGTGGGGAGGCCCGAGTCCAGGACCATCTCGGTGGCGCCGGCGAGGAGGCAGTCGACCACGACGACGTCGCTCGAGGTCGAGCGAGCGGTGGCGACGGCGAGTTGGCCGATGGACCTGTCCGAGAAGATCCGCGTCAGAGCCGCGATCCCGCTCAGGGTGCCCCGCGGCGCGGCCGAGCTGTAGTCGTCGCCGTGCTGAATCGGTTCGAACTCGAAACCCGATCCCTGGATGGCCGCGCGCTGGGACTCGTGCCCCAGGAAACGCGCCGCTCCACCGCGGCGCACCAGCTCGGCAGCGATCCCGAGTGCTGGCGCGAGATTGCCGCCGCCGTCCCAGGTGACGAAGAGTGCGTTGACCATGATCGTGCTCCGTTCAGTGGGTGTCGAGGAGGGCGTGCACGAGCCGGAGCATGCGCCTCTCGGTCGCCTCCTGCTCGAGATGGCGGTCGCGCCGCAACAGCTTCCAGGCGAAGACGTCGGTCGCGACAACGAGCAGGTCGAGGATCTCGGGGGCGTCCTGCACGGCGGCGAACGTCGATTCGACCCATTTCCGGTGCTCGTCCCGGCCCCTGCCCACGACCGGGGCGATCCGTGGATCCTCCTCCTGGGCGAGCAGCCGGATCATCAGGTCGCCGCGCAGCTCGTAGTGAGCGATGATCGTGCGTACCGCGGTGTCCACGTCGCCGACCGGGGTCTCGCGCTCAGCGAGGATCACACCGGCTCCGAAGTCGACCGTGGCGTCGAGCAGCCCGGCTCGGGACTCGAAGTGGCGCAGCACCGTCTGCACGGTAGTGCCGGCGCGTCGTGCGACATCGTCGAGGCCGATGTCGACCGTCATGCGCTCGCTGCTGAGCGCGAGCGACGCCGTCAGGATCCGCTGCCGGGTTTCGGCGACGGACTGGGCGCGGGCGCTCATCCGGTAGCTGCGAGGGGAGGTCATCGTGAGCACACGGTATGCCTTGCCTCATTTCATGTCAATAGCTATTAATGCGAAAATACTAGGGCGAACACCCCGCCCAGCCTCCCCGGTACGAGCCGTGCCCGCAGGTACCGTGACGACATGGCCACCAGTACCCGGTCGTCGTCCCCGCGCGCCCGCACCAGCACCTCTCGCAACTCCGGCGCGCGCACGACCGCGCGGACGAATGCGGCGCGCACCCAGCCGACGAAGAAGCTCCCGGCCAAGGCCGTGCAGAACAAAAATCTCGTGACCGTCGACGAGCCGGGGCTCCTGAGCAGCGCCTGGCTCGGTCTGGCGCACATCGCCGGGGGAGCGGCGCGGCTGTTCGGCAAGGAGACCCTGGCCAAGGAGGAGCGCCGCGACGGCGTCCCCTTCCTGCTGCTGCTCCTCGCGGTCGCCGGTGCGATCGTCGAATGGTTCTTCGCCGCCAACGACGTCGCCATCGCCCTCGACGCTTACACCTTCGGCGGGCTCTTCGGCCGCGTCGCGTTCGCACTGCCTGTGATCATGCTCGTGTTCGCGGTCTGGCTGTTCCGGCATCCGGCGACCGTGCACGACAACACCCGCATCGGCATCGGACTCGGCCTGCTGCTGACCACCATCAGCGGACTCAGCCACATCTTCGGCGGCAGCCCGCAGCCCGCGCAGGGTGCCGTCGCCCTCGCCCACGGCGGCGGCATCATCGGCTGGATCGTCGGCCAGCTCTTCGTGCAGACCAACCTCGCCTGGTTGGGCGTGATCGTGCTCGGCGCCTTCCTGCTGCTGTCCCTGTTCATCATCACCAAGACCCCGCCAAACAAGATCGGATGGCGTTTGCGCGAGCTCTACGCTTACCTGTTCGGCGCCCAGGCCCCTGAAGCGCGCGAGAAGGTCGTCGTCGGCGTCGGCACCACGGGACAGCAGGAGTTCGGCTCGCTCAGCGATCTCGGTCTCGAGATGGACGATCCGGCCTCCATGCCGTGGTGGCGTCGCGGCAAGCCGAAGAACGCCGAGCGGGCCTTCGACAGTCCGGTCATCGGCTCCGACTCGAATGCTGACCAGGTCACCGAGATCATCGATCACACCCAGCGGGAGCAGTTCGACATCGAGTTGCTTGAGGAGCTGGTGCGCGCCGAGGACGCCGTCAAGCGCTTCACGGGAGAGGTGGACGCGGGCGCGACCGGCATCCGTGAAGACGGGGCAGCTGCTCCCCTTCCGGGATTCGGTGGAGCAACCGAACGCGGACGTGCCGGTGAGTTCGACGAGGTATCGGCAGCACCCTCGACTCCAACGGCCAGGCCGAGCGCGCCGCGCCGCGCCTATCGGCTGCCGGGGGCATCCATCCTGTCCGCGGGGACGCCGCCCAAGGCGAAGACGCCGGCCAACGACGAGGCCATCGCCGCGATCACGAACGTACTGAACCAGTTCCAGGTGGATGCGCGCGTGACCGGCTTCAGCCGCGGCCCGAGCGTCACGCGCTATGAGATCGAGCTCGGTCAGGGTGTAAAGGTCGAGCGTGTCACCGCGCTCGCCAAGAACCTCTCGTATGCGGTCGCGTCGAACGAAGTCAACATCCTTTCGCCGATCCCGGGTAAGAGCGCGATCGGCATCGAGATCCCGAACAAGGACCGCGAGATCGTCTCGCTCGGTGATGTGCTTCGCTCGGGTGCAGCTTCCAAAAGCGTGCACCCGATGACCATCGGACTCGGTAAGGATGTCGAGGGCGGATTCGTCGTCGCGAACCTGGCCAAGATGCCGCACCTCCTGGTGGCAGGCGCGACAGGGTCCGGCAAGTCCAGCTTCATCAACTCGATGATCGCGAGTGTGCTGATGCGGGCCAAACCGGCCGAGGTGCGGATGGTGCTGATCGACCCGAAGCGGGTCGAGCTTGCCGCATACCAGGGCGTCCCGCACCTCATCACCCCGATCATCACGAATCCCAAGAAGGCGGCTGAAGCGCTGCAATGGGTCGTGAAGGAGATGGACATGCGGTACGACGACCTCGCGTCGTTCGGCTTCCGTCACATCGACGATTTCAACCGCGCCGTGCTGGCCAACGAGATCGTGCTTGCCGTCGGTTCGGAGCGGGTATTGCAGCCGTATCCGTACCTGCTGGTCGTCGTCGACGAACTCGCCGACTTGATGATGGTCGCCCCGCGTGACGTCGAGGACTCGATCGTGCGGATCACGCAGCTGGCTCGAGCCTCAGGCATTCACCTGGTACTCGCGACGCAGCGACCCTCGGTCGACGTCGTCACTGGACTGATCAAGGCGAACGTCCCGTCGCGGCTGGCCTTCGCGGTGTCGAGCATGACCGATTCCCGCGTCATCCTGGACCAGCCGGGCGCCGACAAGTTGATCGGCCAGGGCGATGGGTTGTTCCTGCCGATGGGGGCCTCCAAGGCGATCCGGGTGCAGGGAGCATGGGTCACCGAGGAGGAGATCGCCGCCGTCGTCGCGCACGTGACCGAGCAGGCTCGACCCGAGTATCGCGAGGATGTCGCTGCCGTGGCCCAGAAGAGGGACGTCGACGGTGACATCGGCGATGACCTCGACATCCTGCTGCAGGCCGTGGAGCTCGTGGTGAGCACGCAGTTCGGCTCCACCTCGATGCTGCAACGCAAGCTGCGCGTCGGCTTCGCCAAGGCGGGCCGGCTCATGGACCTGATGGAATCCCGCGGAATCGTCGGAGCCACCGAAGGGTCCAAGGCGCGGGACGTCCTGGTCACCCCTGAACAATTGCCATCCCTGCTCGCTTCGCTGCGTGGGGATAGCCCCCCGGCCGCCGCGCCTCGTTCGTCGAGCCCGTCGGGCCCGCAACCGGGGGGTTACTCAGCTGATCCCGTTGCGGACATGACGAACGGATACCCTGAGGATGACGGCTCCTCGGACGAGGACGCCTGGCAGCTGACCGGCAGGGAGTAGCGCATGGCGGTCGAACCCAGCACCCCTCGCGTGAATCCCCCTGGAACGAATCCCCCTCGAACGAATCCCCCTCGAACGAATCCGATGAGGGGCCGCGTCCTCGCCACGGGTGACACCCCTGCCAGCGCTGGCAACATCGCGAACATCGTCACCGTGATCCGGATTCTGCTAGCGCCGGTCTTCATCGTGCTTCTGCTCGAAGACGGCGGGCGTGACGGCTACCTGCGATATATCGCGGCGATCCTGTTCATCTTCGCCATCGTGACCGACTCAGTCGACGGGCTGCTGGCCCGCCAGCGCAACCTGGTTACGGACCTCGGCAAGCTCATCGACCCGATCGCCGACAAGGTGCTGACGGGTGGCGCGCTCGTCGGGCTGTCGATCTTGGGTGAGATCCCGTGGTGGATTACCACCGTGATCCTGGTGCGCGAGATCGGGATCACCGTCTACCGATTTATCGCCCTGCGCGATCGAGTGATCGCTGCGTCCTGGCTCGGCAAGGTGAAGACCGTCGCGCAGGCGGTGGCGATCTCCTTCGCCCTGTTCCCGTTCTGGCAGTTTCTGGGCGGCTGGATCAACTGGGTCAACGCGGTGCTGATCGTAATCGCCCTGGTTCTCACAGTCTTCAGCGGTGTCGAATATCTTCGGCAGGCGTACAAGCTGGGGCGCGCCAAGCGTGTCAAATTGCCGGAGTAGTGCAGGAGCAGTGTCTACCGAGACGCGGGAGATCTCGACCCGGCTCGTCGCCGAACTGGCCAGGCGGGGTATGACAATCGCGATCGCCGAGTCGCTCACCGGCGGCCTGCTCGTGGCCGAGTTGATCGCGGTACCGGGAGCATCTGCTGTGGTGCGCGGCGGCGTGGTGGCGTACGCGACCGAACTCAAGACCAGCCTGCTGGGCGTCGATGCCGTACTCCTGGCCGAGAAGAGCCCGATCGATCCCGAGGTGGCCCGCCAGATGGCGCAGGGCGTGCGTTGGCGGCTGGGGCACGAGGGAGTGCCCGCCGACGTTGGGCTCGCCACCACAGGAGTGGCCGGACCGGACGAGCAGGACGGCCATCCGGTCGGCGAAGTGTGGATCGGCGTGGCAATTGGCAACACCGTCACGGCCCACGGCCTCAATGTGGGGGGCGACCGGGCAGCCATCCGTTTGGCCACTGTCTCCGAATCACTGGTACGGGTGATGGAGCAGCTCCTGGAATAGCGGGAGTTTCGATCTCGTTACAGAGTGTGTCGTCACAGCCAAGTCCGAGGCTGCACGATTTAGAGTTTGATAATAGGCCGGGTTATGGTTACCGTCCGGTCCGAGCGAAAAAGGAGGACACCATGGTTCTGGTCCGTCAGGAAATCGGCGATGTTCTCCGCGACTTCCGCCTGCAGAAGGCGATGACACTGCGTCAGGTTGCGGGCCGCGCGAGCGTGGCTCTTGGTTACCTGAGTGAGGTGGAGCGCGGCCAGAAAGAGGCCAGCTCGGAGATCCTGGCATCGGTTGCCGACGCCCTCGACACGCCCATCTCGGTCATCATGCGCGAAGTGGGCGACCGCCTCGCGATTCTCGAAGGCGTGACGACGGTTCCCGACACTCTTCCCGACGAGCTCGTCGCGGAGTTCGACGCTGACCTCGCGATTCGCTAGTCGCACGTCGATTCGGCTTGAAGGCCCCGGCTCAGGTCGGGGCCTTCATTCTGTGCCGACCGTCGTCAGCCCGACATTTCTTGCGGGCGAGGTGTGTGGGTGGCACGCGCTCGGAATAGGGGGACGTGGACGCTCACCCGTCACGCTGGTGGTGGCCGCCACTCCCCAGCGCAGGAGAGGATGGTGGGGTGAAGCTAAGCGAGTTCGACGTGGCGATCGCCGAAGAGTTTGGCGTGTTCGGGCGTGTTCTCCGCCGCGACACCGTCGTTGTGGCGCTCGGCAATCGCACACCGGACGAGGCGCTCGCTGCTGGCCTGCCCGCGCGCGAGGTGTGGTTCGCGCTCTGCACCGCTGAGGACGTGCCCCCGGACCGCTGGCATGGCGCCGGGCGGCCGAAGCCCGCCCGCGGCTAATTGCTTCTCGTAATTGCTTCTCGTCGAACATTTCGGTGAGGCCCGCGACACGCCGGGCCGAGTCGTTCGAACATCTATTCGGATGTCGGCTAGTCTCCTCAACAAGGTCGTTCGAAGACGAGTTGTGCACGAGTTGCCCGTCGGTCCCAAGAAATGTCGGCACCCGGGCATAGCGTCACCACTACCAAGCACGACCAGCCCTGTCACGAAAGTGCCGACCTTGCATCATCGGTCGGTCCCGGAACGGCAGCCTATGGGCGCACCATCACGGCACCGGTCGCCAGCGCAGCTGAACGACCAGCCACGACACAGAAGGAGACGGGCCATGCCCTCACCAGCAGACCGCGAAAAAGCTCTCGAGACCGCACTCGCTCAGATCGACCGTCAGTTCGGCAAGGGTTCCGTGATGCGGTTGGGCAGCGACGAACGCGCTCCCGTCGCTGTGATCCCCACCGGTTCCATCGCACTCGATGTCGCACTCGGTATCGGCGGGTTGCCTCGTGGCCGCATCGTCGAGATCTACGGCCCGGAGTCCTCGGGCAAGACCACGCTCACGCTCCACGCCATCGCCAACGCGCAGAAGGCGGGCGGCATCGCGGCCTTCATCGATGCGGAGCACGCTCTCGACCCCGAGTACGCCAAGAAGCTCGGCGTCGACATCGACTCGTTGCTCGTCTCCCAACCCGACACGGGGGAGCAGGCGCTCGAAATCGCCGACATGCTCGTCCGCTCGGGCTCGATCGATCTGATCGTGATCGACTCCGTTGCCGCGCTCGTACCCCGCGCTGAGATCGAAGGCGAGATGGGCGACACCCACGTCGGTCTACAGGCTCGCCTGATGTCTCAGGCGCTTCGCAAGCTCACCGGTGGCCTCAGCCAGACCGGCACCACAATGATCTTCATCAACCAGCTCCGCGAGAAGATCGGCGTCTTCTTCGGCAGCCCCGAGACCACCTCAGGCGGCAAAGCGCTCAAGTTCTATGCCTCGGTGCGCCTCGACATCCGTCGTATCGAGACCCTGAAAGACGGGACCGAGGCCGTGGGCAACCGCACCCGCGTCAAGGTCGTCAAGAACAAGATGGCCCCGCCCTTCAAACAGGCGGAGTTCGACATTCTCTATGGCATCGGCATCTCTCGCGAGGGCAGCCTGATCGACTACGGGGTGGAACACGAGATTGTCCGCAAGTCCGGGGCCTGGTACACCTACGACGGAGACCAGCTCGGACAGGGCAAAGAAAATGCGCGCAACTTCCTGATCGAGAACCCGGCGATGGCGCTTGAGATCGAGAACAAGATCCTGACCAAGCTCGGGATCGGTGAGCTCGGCAAGGCAGCTGCGGCTGCGGCTGCTGCTTCGGCCGCCCCTGCTCTGGCCCCGACTTCTGTCCCTGTCTTGTCGAATGCGAAGTTAAAAGCGGCGAAGGCAGTGGAGGCCTTCCCCGAGTCCATCGACGACGAACTCGTGGCCCGCATGGCCTCGGGCGAGTAGTCGCGGACTCTCATGACGGTGGAACGGTTCGACGGGGCGCAGGCTCAGCAGGACGGCCTCGCCTCGGTCACCTACCTATTCGCGGAACGCGGTCAGCGCGCCCCGTCGAACCCGATCACCGATCTTGCCGCCGATGAACTCGCCACTCTCGCATCCGTCTTCGGTGAGTCGAAGATCGAAGCGAAGTACGCCGAGCGTCCCGTCTCCGATGTGAAGCTCTCGCGAGCAGAGCTCTCGCGAACAGAGCCCTCGCGAGCAGAGCCCTCGCGAACGCACTCCGCGCGAGAAGCGGCTGCCGAGTCGGCGAAAGCTCGTGCCGAGCGGATCAGCATGCATGCGTTGACCCGACGTGGCATGTCTCAGCGCGAAGTCGAGCGGAGCCTGCGGGCGCGCGAGTTGGACGATGACACGGTCGCGTCTGAGCTCGATCGCCTCGAAGGTGTTGGGCTCATCGACGACATGGCTCTCGCGCAGAACCTGGTTGGCACGCTTCAGGAACGCAAGGGGCTCGGCCGTTCGGCGATCGCGGCCGAGCTCAGGCGCCGACTGCTGGCTCCGGCGGCGATCGAGTACGCACTCGACCTGATCGAGATGAGCGACGAGCTCTGTCGTGCCCGCGAGATCGCGGTCAAGCGGGCGACCCAGTTGCGTTCATACGACCGCGAAACCGCAGTGCGACGCCTCAGCGCGTTCCTGATGCGGCGTGGCTACTCGGGTAGCACCGTTCGGGCCGCTGTCGAGCACGCGCTACCGTCCACGCCGGGGAGTAGCGTTCGCTTCCGCTGACTCGGTTCGATTCAGTACCGTCGATTCGGCACCGTCGATTCAGTACCCACGCCCCGCCGTCGTAGTCTTGACCGCACAATGACTTTGCTGGATTTACTTTCGGACTCCGCCGCCTTCGATCGGCCGCGGACATACGAGGTGCGCACTTTCGGTTGTCAGATGAATGTGCACGACTCCGAACGACTCAGCGGCTCCCTCGAGGCGGCCGGCTACATCCGGGCCGACGGAACTCCTGCGGACGTTGTGGTGATCAACACCTGCGCGGTGCGCGAGAACGCCGACAACAAGCTCTACGGCACCCTGGGTCACCTGGCGAGCGTCAAGCGCGAGCACGACGGCATGCAGATCGCGGTCGGCGGTTGCCTCGCTCAGAAAGACAAGTCCGTGATTCTCGATAAGGCTCCCTGGGTTGACGTGGTGTTTGGCACGCACAACATGGGTTCGCTGCCCGTCCTTCTCGAGCGGGCGCGCCACAATGGTGAAGCCCAACTCGAGATTCTCGAGTCGCTCGAGATCTTCCCGTCCACCTTGCCCGCCAGGCGTGAATCTACCTATAGCGGCTGGGTGTCCATCTCTGTGGGATGCAACAACACCTGCACTTTCTGCATCGTGCCCGCGTTGCGCGGCAAGGAGAAGGACCGCCGCCCCGGCGACATTTTGTCCGAAATGGAACTGCTCGTCGGTGACGGAGCCATCGAAGTCACGTTGCTCGGCCAGAACGTCAACTCCTACGGTGTTGAGTTCGGCGATCGGCTCGCTTTCGGCAAGCTGTTGCGTGCCGCCGGGGAGATCGAGGGGCTGGAGCGCTTGCGGTTTACCAGTCCGCATCCAGCCGCCTTCACCGACGACGTCATCGCGGCGATGTCCGAGACGCCGAGCGTGATGCCGCAGCTACACATGCCCATGCAATCCGGCTCCGACCGGATCCTCAAGGCCATGCGTCGTTCGTATCGCTCCGAGAAGTTCCTCGGCATCCTCGACCGTGTGCGGGAGCGTATCCCCAACGCGGCGATTACCACCGACATCATCGTGGGCTTTCCGGGAGAGACCGAGGAAGACTTCGCCGAAACCTTGCGTGTGGTCGAGCAGGCGCGGTTCGCCTCGGCGTACACCTTCCAGTACTCGATCCGACCGGGAACTCCCGCGGCCGAATACGACGACCAAGTGCCCAAGGAGGTCGTGCAGGAGCGCTACGAGCGCTTGACCGCCCTCCAGGAGCGCATCTCGGGCGAGGAGAACGCGAAGCTCATCGGCACGACGGTCGAGGTGCTGGTGGCCGCCGGCGAGGGTCGTCGGGACGGTGCGAACGCTCGTAGGTCGGGACGTGCCGAAGACAATCGGCTCGTCCACTTCGACGTGCCGATCGGCAGCCAGATCCCGCGGCCGGGCGACGTGGTCAGTGTCGTCGTGACGCGAACGGCCCCGCACTTCCTCATCGCGGCCCCGGCCGGCGACACGCTCTCGGTGCGTCGAACCCGCGCGGGGGATGCCTTCAATCGCGCCGAAGCAGACTCCTGCGCGGTGCCAGCGCACTCGCCGGCCAGCACCGGCGGCGCGGTCAACATTGGCCTCCCGATCCTCCGTCGTTCGATCTGATTCCCGCGGTGACAGCTGCGGCGGCTGACGATCCGCGAATCATCGCGATCGTCGGCGCCACCGGTACGGGCAAGTCGGCGCTTGCGCTCGATCTGGCCGAGGCTCTAGGGGTCGACGGCATCGCCGCCGAGATCGTCAACGCGGACGCCATGCAGCAGTACCGCGGCATGGATATCGGCACCGCCAAGCTAGCCCTGGAAGAACGCCGCGGCATCCCGCACCACCTGCTCGATGTGCTTGAGCCGCGCGAGGAGGCCAGCGTTGCGCGTTACCAACTGGATGCCCGCGCGGCGATACACGGCATTCTGCGTCGTGGAGCGACCCCGATCCTGGTCGGCGGCAGCGGGCTCTACGTGTCGAGCGTGCTCTACGACTTTCAGTTCCCGGGCCACGATCCAGTCCTGCGGGAGTCGCTGGAGGCGGAGCTCGCCCGGCACGGCCCCGGCATCCTGCACCACCGGCTGCACGGCGTCGATGCGGTGGCCGCGCACGCGATCGGCCCGCACAACGGACGCCGTCTGGTGCGCGCACTCGAGGTGGTCGCCATCACCGGCAAGCCGTTCGGGGCGGGGCTTCCGAGCGAGAACGAACTCTGGCATCCGGCCATCACACTCGGCCTTCGCGCCGAGCGCCCCGTCCTGATCGAGCGCCTCAACGAGCGCGCGCATTGGATGTGGCGCGACGGACTGGTCGCCGAGGTCGAGGCATTGCGCCCCGCGGGCCTGGGCGCCACCGCGGCGCGTGCAATCGGCTATGCGCAGGTGATCGCTCAGCTGGATGGCGAGCTCGACGAGTCGGCCGCGATTGAGCAGACCGCGTCGCTGACTCGGCGCTACGCGCGACGTCAGGTCGGCTGGTTCGGCCGTTACGCCGGCACTCGCTGGATCGCCACCGACGACCCTGAGCGACTGGCAGCGGCGCGCGCGGCGCTCGACAGCGCGCCCCAGGCCGCGCCGGTAGCCTGACACCGTGAACACCGCACTCCACTTCACAAAGGGTCACGGCACCGGCAACGACTTCGTCTTGTTCGCCGACCCCGATGGCGAGATCGAACTGGATGCCGACGCGATCGCCGGCATCGCGGACCGCCACTTCGGGGTGGGCGCCGACGGTGTCATCCGCGTGGTGAGGTCGTCGCGGCTCGCGGCTGGAGCCGAGGCGCTGGCCGATGATCCGACCGCCGAGTGGTTCATGGACTACCACAACGCAGACGGAAGTCCCGCGGAGATGTGTGGCAACGGCATCCGCGTCTTCGGTAGCTTCCTGATCGAGAACGGACTCGTGGACCTCGCCGTGGGGGAGTCGATTGCGGTGGGTACCCGTGGGGGCGTTCGCGACCTCACCCGTACCGCCGAAGGCTTCGAGGTCGACCTCGGTCCGTTCGTCATCCTCGACGGCGAGGCAAAGGTCTCGGCGGTCGAGTTGCATGTCGCGCGGCCGGGGCTCCCGATCGGCGTGGGTAACCCGCACGTCGTCGTGGCGCTCGCCGACGACGAAGAACTCGACGCACTCGACCTCAGCCACGCACCCGTCGTGACGCCGAGGCCGCCGGACGGCGCGAACGTGGAGTTCGTCGTCCCGGCTGATCCACTGGTCGTGGACGGGGTGGGCAGAGTCCGCATGCGCGTGCACGAGCGCGGCAGTGGTGAGACCCTGTCGTGCGGCACCGGGGCCGCCGCCGCAGCCCTCGCCATTCGCCACTGGGCCGGAGCGACTGCTCCGGACGTGTGGCGCGTTGAGGTGCCCGGCGGCGTCGTAGGAGTTCGTGTCTTTGCGACGAGCGACGGCGACCACGTGGCGCTCAGCGGTCCCGCCGAGCTGGTCTACCGGGGCGATCTGACCATCTAGTGGCGCCGAGCTCGCAGCACCCGGAAACCCTTGCTGGTCGCGGCGCGCGAGATCGCGAACTCGTCGGGAAGTTCCGCTTGCAGCCAGCGGTGCAGCGAGTCCGAGCCGAGGTTCCGTTGTATGACGAGCCAGGCATCCGTTCCGGGTTCCAGGCGCGGAAGCCAGCGTAGGAGCATGTCGTGCAGCTCATTCTTGCCGACCCTGATCGGCGGGTTCGACCAGATAGTCATGAACGACAGGTCGTCGGGAACACCGTCGGGCGTCACAGCGTTGACGTTGTCGAGGCCAAGGCTTTCGGCGTTGCGTCGCACCAGATCGAGGGCGCGCTGGTTGACATCCACGGCCCACACGGTCGCGTGCGGCGACTCCAATGCCAGCGAAAGAGCGATCGGTCCCCAGCCACAGCCGAGGTCCAGCAGTTGCCCACCGGGCGGCGGCGTCGGCACATTGCCCAGCAACACTTGGGTGCCGACATCCACTCTCTCGGGGCTGAAGATGCCGTTTGAGGTGGTGAGATCGAGGCGCCGCCCCGCGAGCTCAACGGAAATCGTGCGGTAGACGACTTCCCCTCCCGGCGACGCCGAGAAGTAGTGCTCCGGGGGGGCCATGCAGAGAAACTTATCGAAAACAGAGAACTAGGGTTAGCGAAGATGGACACCAACGACGATCAAATGCTCGACCGCGTGCTCGCCAGTGAGGGCACCAAGGCCGCCGGGGTCGCCCGGTTCGGTGGCGATGGCGCGCAAGCGCTGCAGACAGAGGGGCTGTCTGATCCGCCCGGCGAGCAGTCGGGAGCCCCGGATGTCGACGGCGATCAGTTCGATCGTGAAGCCCGCGCATCTCTTCGCCGGGTTGCCAGCCTCTCCACCGAGCTGGAGGACGTCACCGAGGTCGAGTACCGCCAGCTTCGCCTGGAGAACGTGGTGTTGATCGGCGTTTACTCGGGCCAGGGCCTCGAGGATGCCGAGAATTCGCTTCGCGAACTTGCCGCCCTCGCCGAGACAGCGGGAGCCGTCGTGCTCGACGGGCTGCTGCAACGCCGCCCGTACCCCGATCCGGCCACCTACCTCGGTCGTGGCAAGGTCGAGGAGCTAGCGATGGTCGTTCAGTCGCTCGGCGCGGACACCGTGGTGGCCGATGCCGAGCTCGCGCCCAGCCAGCGCCGCGCCCTCGAGGACGCGATCAAGGTGAAGGTCATCGACCGCACTGCCGTGATCCTGGACATCTTCAGCCAGCACGCCAAGAGTCGCGAAGGCAAGGCGCAGGTCGAACTCGCGCAGCTCGAATACCTCCTTCCGCGCTTGCGCGGCTGGGGCGAGTCGATGTCCCGCCAGGCCGGTGGCCAGGTGGGTTCAGGCAACGGCATGGGCAGCCGCGGACCGGGCGAGACGAAAATCGAGCTCGATCGTCGCCGTATCCACACCCGGATGTCGCGGCTGCGCAAGCAGATCAAGGGCTTCGCGCCCGCCCGCGAGGCGAAGCGCGCCAACCGCGACCGTTACGAGGTGCCCAGCGCCGCGATCGTCGGGTACACCAACGCCGGCAAGTCCAGCCTGTTGAACCGGATGACGCGCGCTGGCGTCCTGGTCGAGAACGCTCTGTTCGCGACCCTCGACCCCACCGTGCGCCGCGCCGAGACCTCGGACGGCCAGCTCTACACGCTCTCGGACACCGTCGGTTTCGTGCGCAATCTCCCGCACCAACTGGTGGAGGCCTTCCGCTCGACATTCGAGGAGCTCGGCAACTCGGATGTGATCGTGCACGTCGTCGATGGTGCGCATCCAGACCCGGCTGCGCAGCTCGCCACCGTGCGCGACGTGATTGGCGAGGTCGGCGCTCGGGACCTGCCCGAGATCGTGGTCTTTAACAAGAGCGATCTGGTTGACGACGACCAGCGGCTGCTGCTCCGCGGCTTGGAGCCGGACGCGGTGTTCGTCAGTGCTCGAACAGGCGAGGGCGTCGAGGAACTGCTCGCTCGGATCGCGCGCGCGCTGCCGCACCCGGATGTCGAACTCGAGCTGCTGGTGCCATACGACCGCGGAGAGCTGGTCGCTCTTGCGCACACGCGCGCGCGGGTGGTCGAGACCCGATATGACGAGCGCGGCACGTGGTTGACGGTGTTGGCGAGCAACCGGGTCGCCGAGCAGCTCAAGGCCGCCGTCACCGCTGCTCGGGTCTGACCGGACGCCGCCCCCGTTGCGCCCTGGCGTCACAGTGCACAATCTCGCGGCGAAGTTGGGTACGCTTTTCTCAGTGTCGCGCGAGCGGCGCGGTGCGAAAGCCGAGCCCGGCACCCGCTCCAGACAGCAAACGTGCTCCCGCACGGAGCTGACGGACGGTTGAGGCGGAGAAGCTCGTGGCGGCATTCGAGATCGGTGACGATCATCCCGATGATCTCGAGCGCGCCGAGCCTGGGTCGCATTCAGGGTCGCCCACGTTTTCGTTCGAGCTCTACCCGCCGCGCAACGAGGCGGCTGCTACGGCTCTCGAGGTCCCGCTCGCTGAACTCGTGGCCAGTAATCCCGACTTTATCTCGGTGACCTACGGCGCGAACGGATCGTCCCGAGGGGTTTCGCTAGAGATCCTCCGGCGGCTGCTGCGTGATACGGACGTCAGACCGATGGCGCATCTGACCTGCGTAGGGACGAGCTACGTCGAAGCGTCACGTCTGATCCGGGAGTTTCTCGACGCCGGAGTGACGAGCTTTCTTGCCCTGCGTGGGGACCCACCGGAGGGCGTCCCCGAGGACGAGCTCATGCTCGGCGACTTCGGGAGCGCCGGCGAGCTGGTGCAGTTGATCCACCGAGTGCAGATGGAGCGCGAGCCGTTTCGCACGCACGAGGTCGCGGGTTTTCCCGGTGCGAAGCGTCTCGGCTCAGGGCGCAAGGTGACGATCGCCGTCGCCGCGTTCCCGAACGGCCACCCGCGGTCGCGTTCGCGCGCTCAGGACCTCGATACGCTGTTGGCCAAGGAGGCGGCGGGCGCTAACCTCGCGATCACGCAGTTGTTCTTCGAGCCAGACGACTACCTCGGCTTCGTCAACGACGCCCGCGCGGCCGGGGTGACCATGCGGATCCTGCCCGGCATCATGCCGGTGCTCAGCGAGCAGCGTCTGCGCCGTATTCTTGAACTCACCGACGAGACGACACCTGCGCAATTGCTGCGTGACCTCCGCGCGGCCGAGGATCCGGCATCGGTCGGCATCGCGCATGCGGCCCGGCTGGCGCGCGACGTGCTCGCGGGCGGTGCCTCTGGCATCCATCTCTACACCTTCAACCAATCCCGCGCCCCCCTCGCCGTCCTCGGCGCGGTTGGTGTGCTCAACCAGATGGAGATCTCCTCATGACGGCCACCAGCCCATTCCCGACCGGCACGATCCTGGGATACCCCCGGATCGGACCTCGCCGCGAGCTCAAGCGCGCCATTGAGGCCTTCTGGAGGCACGACATCGGCGTCGCCGAATTGGAGAAAGTTGCAGCCGGGCTGCGCGCGGCGACGCGAGAGCGCCTCGTGACGCTCGGCCTGGGCGCCACGGATTCGTCGATCCCGGAGTCGTTCTCTTACTACGACCAGGTGCTGGATGCCGCCGTGACGGTGGGCGCGGTTCCCGAGCGTTTTGCGGACCTCGTGGAGAGCGACGGCACGGTGTCACTGAGCGGCTACTTCACGATCGCGCGCGGCGAAGGCGAGAAAGCCCCGCTCGAGATGACCAAATGGTTCGACTCGAATTATCACTACCTGGTGCCAGAAATCGGGCCGGACACGACCTTCCACCTCGCCAGCGATCGGCTCGTGCGCGAGGTCGCAGAGGCGAAGGCCGCTGGCTACACCACGCGGCCTGTCATCGTGGGCCCCGTCACGCTGCTCGCACTCAGCAAGCCGGCCGACGGCGTCTCCGCCGATTTCGTGCCGCTCACGAAGCTCGACGAGCTCCTGCCTGTCTACGCAGAACTGCTCGCCCGCCTGGCCGAAGCCGGCGCCGAGTGGGTGCAGCTCGATGAGCCCGCACTCGTCAGCGAGTCGATCGTGGCACCGCGCGGGGTCATGTTGACGGCTCTCCAGGCCGCCTACGAGGTGCTCGGCTCCGGCGCCCCGCTCGGGATCATGGTCGCGGCACCGTACGGCTCGCTCGACGATGCCCTGCCTGTTCTCGAGAAGGCCCCGATCGACGCGATCGCTCTCGACCTGGTGAAAGGTGCGCTGCCCACCGGCATGGTGACAGACAAGGTGCTCGTCGGCGGCGTCATCGACGGCCACAACATCTGGCGCGGTGACCTGTCGGCCGCTTTCGACAAGCTCGAAGCCCTGCGCGCGGTGTCGTCGAACGTCGCCGTGGGTACCTCGACGAACCTGTTCCACACCCCGCACGACATCGCCAACGAGCCGGAATTGTCAGCCCAGCTCAAGAGCTGGCTGGCCTTTGCCGACCAAAAAGTCGACCAGGTCGAGATCTTAACCAGGGGCCTGCGTGACGGGCGAGGCGCGATCCAGAGCGAACTGGATGCCGCATCCGCAGCCCTCAACGACCGTCACCACGCCGCGGGTGTACGCGACGGTGCGGTCCGTCAACGCATCGCCGCGCTCGACGCCGCCGCCTTCACGCGGGGCGACTACGGGGTGCGTCGTGAGGCGCAAGACGCCGCCTTCGGCCTCCCCGTCCTGCCGACAACGACGATCGGGTCGTTCCCGCAGACTGGTGCGATCCGGAAGGAGCGGGCGCGCTTCGCGAAGGGCGAGATCGATCAGGCAGAGTATGAGCGGTTCCTCGAGCGGGAGATCGCGGACGTCATCGAACTCCAAGAGCGCATCGGGCTGGACGTACTGGTGCACGGTGAGCCTGAGCGCAACGACATGGTGCAGTACTTCGCCGAGAACCTCGACGGCTTTGCGGTGACCCAGAACGGGTGGGTGCAGTCGTACGGGTCCCGTGCGACGCGGCCCAGCATCCTGTGGGGTGACGTCTCGCGTCCTGCGCCGATCACAGTGCGCTGGTCGACCTTCACGCAGAGTTTGACGGCGAAGCCCGTCAAGGGCATGCTCACCGGGCCCGTCACGATCCTCGCGTGGTCGTTCGTGCGCGATGACCAGCCGCTCGCCGAGACTGCCAACCAGGTCGCCTTGGCCCTCCGCGACGAGATCGTGGACCTGGAGACCGCCGGGATCACCATTATTCAAGTCGACGAACCGGCGTTGCGCGAGCTGCTCCCGCTCAAGAAGCGTGATCAGGACGTCTACCTCGACTGGTCGGTCGACTCCTTCAAGCTGGCGACCGCCGGCGTGAAAGACGCGACGCAGATTCACACGCATCTCTGTTACTCCGAGTTCGGTGTTGTGCTCGATGCGATCGACCGGCTGGATGCCGACGTCACCTCCATCGAGTCCGCCCGGTCCCGTGGCGAGGTGGTTCCCGAACTCAAGCGCAGCGGCTTCGCACGCGGCATTGGCCCGGGCGTCTACGACATCCACTCGCCCCGCGTCCCCAGTGAGGATGAGGTTCGGGAACTGCTCGAGGCCGCGGTCGCCAACATTCCACTGCGCCAGGTCTGGGTCAACCCCGACTGCGGCCTGAAGACCCGCGGCTACGACGAGACGGTCGCCTCGCTAGAGAATATGCTGGCCGCCACCCTGGCGGTGCGCGAACAGGTCGCTCCCGTCCACCCTTGACATGCCGTCCATCACACACATGAGGTCGGCCGTGACAAGGCTCTCTCGTCTCGCCGTCCCTCCCTGTCGTCGTCGGTCGCGGTCTCGCGGGCTGCGGGGGCACGGCGATCGCCGGAAGCAACGGGCCCGTGCCCGCGTCCGCCTCGGCTTCCGTCTTCTAGGGTGAGGGCATGCCAGTCCACGACGAGTCCGTGCTCGACAATCCTGTCTGGTTCGCCCTGACCGGCCCGCAAGCTCCGTTCGCGGTCCGCCGGGGAAGCGCGGTGCGGTTCGATCCCGCGGTGTCGCCCTTCGTTGGGATCGCAGATGATGACGAGGCATCCTGGGATGATCTGGCGGAGCTACTCGGGTCTTCGGGGCCAGCGGCGATGTTCCGGAGCGCCCGCGTTCCCCCCGGATGGGTCGAGACCTTCTCCGCCCGCGGCCTTCAGATGCTCGCGGAGACGGTGGAGCGGGTGAGCGACCCGGAGATCGTCAAGCTCGGCCCTAACGACGCCGGGGAGATGTTCGAACTGGCCGCGCGCACGCGACCCGGGCCGTTTGAAGCGCGCACGCATGAGTTCGGCGGCTACCTCGGCGTCCGCCGAGAGGGGGTGCTGGTCGCGATGGCGGGGGAGAGACTGCACCCTCCGGGTTGGGCCGAGATCAGCGCCGTCTGCACGGACAAGGCGGTGCGGGGGCAGGGACTCGCTAGCCGACTGGTGCGCGCTGTCGCTTCAGCCATCTCCGCGCGGGGCGACCGACCGATGCTGCACGTGGCGACTTCGAACACTGCCGCGATCGCACTGTACGAGAGGCTGGGATTCCGCACCCGGTGCGAGGTCGGATTCGCCGCGTATCTGTGGCAACCTTCCTGAGCTGATCAGCCCGGGCTGACGGCACTTGAGCTGCTCAGACCGAGCGCAATACCGCGACGATCTTGCCGAGTACTTCGGCCTTGTCGCCCATGATCGGTTCGAATGCCGAGTTGCGGGGGAGCAGCCACGTGTGACCGTCGCGCTGACGGAAGACTTTCACCGTCGCCTCGCCGTCCAACATGGCGGCGACGATCTCACCGTTCTCCGCCGTGTTCTGCTGCCGTACGACGACCCAGTCGCCGTCACAGATCGCGGCGTCGATCATCGACTCGCCAACGACCTTGAGCATGAACAGGTCACCTTTGCCGACCAGCTGGCGGGGGAGCGGGAAGATCTCGTCAATTTGCTGCTCCGCGGTGATCGGGATGCCGGCTGCGATCCGGCCGACGAGCGGAACCATTGCGGCGTCGGCAACCGAGGGGCCGGAGTTGTCGGCGTCCGGAGATTCGAGTTCGATGAGCACCTCGAGTGCGCGCGGACGGTTGGGGTCGCGGCGCAGGTAGCCGCTCAGTTCGAGCTGGTTGAGCTGGTGGGTGACGCTGGAGAGCGAGGCAAGCCCGACGGCGTCACCGATTTCGCGCATACTCGGCGGATACCCTCGCGACGAGACCGATCGCTGAATGAACTCCAGGATCGCCTGCTGCTTGTCGCTCAGGCTGGTGCGTCGGCGGGTGCCGGCACGGCCGGGTGCGTCTGCTTCGCTCATGGGTTCCTCGCCTGCTCGCCGTGAATGTCGGTGGTCGTTGATCGAATCGAGTCTGACGATCGAAACTGTATCCGCTTCAGAAGGTTGCGGCAAACATTCGTTCGAGTATGTCGCGGGTTTTTTCGCAAAAATCCCGGGATGGGCTTGAACATATGTTCGATCGAATGTATGTTCGGAACACAGGTTCGCATCTCGCCTCCGGCCGAGGCCTGGTGCGCAACTTGTCCAGCTTCAGACGGGAGAACACGATGAGCACCATCGCCTTCGGAGATTTTGACGCCGCTGTCGCGTCGTCGCGCTTGCGCATCACTCGCCGCGGTCGCACAGTGGTCACCTTTCTCATCGCTGCTCCGCTCGCCATTGCGGCCGCCGCGTTCGGTTTGGGCACCACGGGTGCTGTCGCCGGCACGGGTTCCGCACCCAGCGCCTCATTCCACTACCTGACTGTCGATCCGGGCGAGTCGCTCTGGCAGCTCGCCGAAACGATCGCGCCCACCGCAGATCCGCGGGACGTTGTGGCTGACATCCTCACGCTCAACAACCTGTCGTCGGGGGACGTGCAGCCCGGTCAGCGCCTGGCCATCCCCACTAGGTACGACAACTGAGCCGGTCTCGGTCCTCTACTCGCCGTATTGACCCGCCCCACGGTGCCGCACCGGACGGCTGCCGCACCGGACGGCTGCCGTGCCGCTGGCGGCGAGCTGTTGAAAGGGAACCGTTCCATCGTGCTCGGTAGAATCAGGCAGTGGCATCCCTCTCCGATCTCCCCATCCGTGACGACCTCCGGGGGCAGCGTCCCTACGGCGCACCAATGGTGCCGGTCCGTTACGCGCTGAACGTCAACGAGAACACCCACCCGATTCCCGAGGCGGTCGTGAGTGACATCGTTGAGTCCCTCGCCCACGCGGTACTGACCCTCAATCGCTACCCTGATCGTGAGTTCACGGCCCTGCGTGAGAGCCTCGCCGACTACCTCGGCGACGACATCTCCGCCGAGCAGGTGTGGGCTGCGAACGGGTCCAACGAGATCATCCAGCAGACCCTGCAAGCGTTTGGAGGGCCGGGTCGCAGCGTGCTGGGCTTCCCGCCCACCTATTCGATGCATCCGATCATCGCGGCGGGCACCGGCACCGCGTGGCTGGCCGCCGAGCGTGATGTCGACTACCGGATCTCGCCCGAGACCGCGGTCGCTGCGATCGCCGCGCAGAAGCCGGACATCGTCTTCTTCTGTGCGCCGAACAATCCGACCGGCACGCCGCTGCCGCTGGCCACGATCGAGGCAGCGTACGCCGCAACTGACGGCATTGTGTTCGTCGATGAGGCATACGCCGAGTTCATGCCGCAGGGCGCGCCGAGTGCGCGCACCCTGCTGCCGGGCCGGGAGCGACTGCTGGTCTCACGCACGATGAGCAAGGCGTTCGCTTTCGCCGGTGCTCGACTCGGCTACCTCGCAGCGGATCCTGCGGTCATTGACGCGCTGCGACTCGTTCGGTTGCCCTATCACCTCTCCGCGCTGACCCAGGCGGCATCACTCGCCGCCCTCGCGCATGCCCCCGAGATGCTCGCCATGGTCGACGACATCGCTGCCCAACGCGATCGGATGCTGGTCGAACTCCCGAAGCTCGGCTATCGCGTGTACGACAGCCAGGCCAACTTCGTGCTGTTCGACGGGCTTGAAGACCCGCAGGCGACCTTCCGCGCGCTGCTGGAGCGCGACATCCTGATTCGCGACGTCGGTATACCAGGCGCCCTCCGCGTGACAGCGGGAACCGCAGAGGAGACCGGGTTCTTCCTCAAGTCGCTGGCCGAATTGGGGGGCGGGGGTGCCCGGTAGGCTCATGAACATGAGCACTGCGAGGACTGCGACGCTGAGCCGCGAGACGAGCGAGTCGAGCATCGAACTGTCGATCGACCTCGACGGTACAGGCGTCTCGAGCATCCACACGACTGTGCCGTTTTTCGACCACCTCCTCACCGCGTTTGCCAAGCACTCGCTCGTTGATCTGACGGTGAAGGCTCAGGGCGATACCGACATCGATGTGCACCACACCGTCGAAGACACCGGCATCGTGTTCGGCACCGCGATCAAGCAGGCCCTCGGAGACAAGGCCGGCATCGCGCGCTTTGGCGACGCCCTCGTCCCGCTCGACGACGCCCTCGCGCAGGCCGTCGTGGATGTCTCCGGTCGCCCGTATTTCGTGCACTCCGGTGAGCCGGCCGGCTTTGAGTTCCACCTCATCGGCGGCCACTTCACCGGGTCGATGGTGCGCCACGTGCTCGAGGCGATCGCCTTCAACGCCGGGCTGACCGTGCACCTTACGCTCCTCGCCGGACGCGACCCGCACCACATCGCAGAGGCCGAGTTCAAGGCGCTCGCGCGCGCTTTCCGCCAGGCGGTCGCCCTCGATTCGCGGGTGCGTGGCGTGCCGTCGACCAAGGGTGCGCTCTGAGATGAGCGCCGCGAACCCGACCGTGGTCGTCCTCGACTACGGGTCTGGCAACGTGCACTCGGCCGCCAAGGCGCTCGAGGCCGCCGGCGCGCGCGTCCAGTTGACCGCCGACAGCGGCAGGATCCGGGACGCAGACGGTCTCGTCGTTCCGGGTGTCGGTGCCTTCGACGCCGTCATGCGCCAACTCGACGCTGTGCGCGCCGGGGAGAAGATCGAACGTCGCCTGGCTGGCGGCCGCCCGGTGCTGGGCATCTGCGTCGGAATGCAGGTGCTGTTCGAGCGTGGAATCGAGCGGGGTGTCGACACCGAAGGCCTTGGCCAGTGGCCCGGTGTCGTGGAGCAGCTCGACGCGCCTGTACTGCCGCACATGGGCTGGAACACCGTCGAGGCGCCTGAGGACTCGGTCCTGTTCGACGGTGTCGCCCACGAACGCTTCTACTTCGTGCACAGCAACGGGGCACGTACTTGGACGCTTGATCCGATCGGCGCCTTCGCCCATCCGAAAGTGACCTGGGCCCGGCACGGCGACCGTTTCGTGGCGGCGGCCGAAAACGGTCCGCTCTCTGCGACGCAGTTCCACCCCGAGAAGTCGGGGGAGCCCGGTATCCGGCTGCTCGCCAACTGGCTCCGCACCCTCTAATCGGCCCCCGAAAATCGGAAGACGGAAACCCACGCCCCATGACTGACACTCCCACCCTTACCCTGCTTCCCGCTGTGGATGTAGCCGGCGGACAGGCCGTCCGACTCACCCAGGGCGCGGCGGGCAGCGAGACGGGCTACGGCGATCCGATCGACGCGGCCGAGGCCTGGATCGCCCAGGGCGCCGAGTGGATCCACCTGGTCGACCTCGATGCCGCATTTGGTCGGGGCGACAACCGCACCGTCATCAAGAAGGTCATCGACGCGACGCCCCGAAGCGTGAAGATCGAGCTGTCGGGCGGTATCCGTGATGACGCAAGCCTGGAGGCCGCGCTGGCAACCGGCGCCGCACGCATCAATCTCGGCACGGCGGCGCTGGAGAACCCGGAGTGGGCGGCCCAGGTGATCGCGCAGCACGGTGATGCCGTCGCCGTCGGGCTGGATGTGCGCGGCACCACCCTCGCCGCCCGTGGCTGGACGCGGGAGGGCGGCGACCTCTGGGAGGTCTTGGCGCGTCTCGACGAGGCTGGCTGCTCGCGCTACGTGGTCACCGACGTCGCTAAGGACGGTACCCTCCAGGGTCCGAACCTCGAGCTCCTGCGCCAGGTGATGAC
>JAYWDH010000137.1:0-12642 GCA_043779945.1 Microbacteriaceae bacterium | reverse complement strand
GACGGTCTACAACGAGCCGCATCATCAGCCCGCCGAGCCCGAGAATCTCGATGTCGACGGCCTGCTGAAGGGCATCTACAAGGTCCGGGCCGCCGAGAATCTCGGGCCGAAAGCTCAGCTGATGGCTTCCGGCGTCGCGCTGCCATGGGCTCTCGAGGCGCAGGAGCTGCTCGCGAACGACTGGAATGTCGCCGCGGATGTCTGGAGCGTCACTTCCTGGACGGAGCTGCGCCGCGATGGCCTCGCCGCTGACGAGCACAACTTCCTGCACCCGGAGGATTTGCCGCAGGTTCCGTACCTGTGGTCGAAGCTGGCCGGTTCTGAAGGCCCGTATGTCGCGGTATCGGACTACATGCACGCGGTCCCCGACCAGATCCGTCCCTTCGTGCCCGGCGACTTTGTGACGCTCGGCGCCGATGACTTCGGTTTTAGCGACACCCGTGCTGCAGCCCGTCGATTCTTCAAGATCGACGGGGCCTCGATCGTGGTACGCACGCTCCAATCACTCGCCCGTCGCGGCGAGATCGACCCGGGCGCTGTGTCTCAGGCGATCGAAAAGTATCGGCTGTACGACGTGACCGCAGGTACCTCCGGATCGGCGGGCGGCGACAGCTGATGCCGACCGAGCGAAACTGAGCCCCGGTGGCCGCGAGGACGCGCGAGCAGACGCTCGCGTGGCTGCGCACGCTCTCAGGCGAGCTCTCGACGGCGACCCTGAAGCGCCTGGATGACACGCTCCCCTGGTACCGCGACATGCCTCCCGGGCGGCGCAGTGCCGTAGGGCTGGTAGCCCAGGCTGGGATCACTTCGTTCATTTCGTGGTTCGAGGATCCGAGCTCGACACCGTGGATCGCGGCCGACGTCTTCGGGGCGGCCCCACGAGAACTGCTGCGCTCCGTGAGCCTTCAGCAGACCCTGCAGCTGATTCGCGTCACGGTCGAGGTCGTGGAGAACCGGGTCAAGGACGCCGACGAAACCCTCCGCGAGGCGATCCTGCTCTACTCCCGCGAGATCGCCTTCGCGGCCGCCGACGTCTACGCGAGGGCCGCGGAGGCCCGCGGCCTGTGGGACGCGCGCCTCGAAGCTCTTGTTGTGGACTCTATCCTCACCGGCGAGTACGACAGCGAGCTGCCCAGCCGCATCGCTGCCCTCGGCTGGAACGGCCACGGAGCCGTGAGCGTGCTCGTGGGGACGGCCCCGCGCATCCTGGACGTGGACATGCTGCGCCGCACTGCCCGCCACCACGACGCGGATGTGTTGATCGGTGTACAGGGAAGCCGACTGGTCGTCGTAGTCGGCCGGGTCGACCCGTCGGATGAGTCAGACAACCGCGAGCCGCTGACCTTCCTCGAACTGGCGGTTCAGCTCGAGCCGGGGTTCGGGCCCGGGCACCTGGTGCTCGGACACGAGGTGCCGTCACTGGTGGACGCCGCCCGCAGCGCAAAGGCCGCCCTGGCTGGTTTCGCGGTCGCGAAGGCATGGCGGAACGCCCCGCGGCCGACGCTCGCCGACGATCTGCTGCCGGAGCGCGCCCTGGCCGGCGATCCTCTCGCCCGCGCCACCCTGATCAACCGGATCTACAAGCCCCTTCAAAACCATTCAACCGAGCTACTGACCACGCTGTGGTGCTACCTCGACAATGGCCGCTCACTCGAGGCCACGGCGCGCGAGCTGTTCGTGCATCCGAACACGGTCCGCTACCGCCTGAAGCGCATCAGCGAGGTCATCGGCTGGGACGCCACGGGCGCCCGCGAGGCGCTGATCCTGCAATCCGCCTTGATCATCGGCTCGATCGCCGACCACGACGGCCGCAAATCCTGACCCTCCGCCGTATCCCGCGGGGGTCCGCTGGCCTACTTTCTGTAGGCATCCGCCAAGGTCTCGGTCGATTCTTCGTACAAGATGTTCGACGCGCACCCCCCGAAGTTGAGAGACTGGCCCGGTGAGTGTCGTTATCGTCGCACCGGGTCAGGGATCGCAGACCCCCGGATTCCTGGAACCCTGGCTCGCGGAACCCCGCTTCGCCGAGCACCTCGGCGCCCTGTCTGAGGCTGCCGGTCTCGACCTGGCGGCCCACGGCACCGTGTCGGACGCCGACACCATCCGTGACACGGCCGTCGCCCAGCCGCTGATCGTCGCCGCATCGCTGATGGCTTTGGCCGCGGTGCTCGATGAGGGCTCCGGCTCCGGATGGACGAGCAAGACCGCCGGAATCGCTGGCCACTCGGTGGGCGAGTTCGCCGCCGCAGCGGGCGCCGGCATCCTGAGCGAGCACGACGCGATGGTGCTGGTGAGCGCCCGTGGGAGGGCCATGGCGGCCGCGGCCGCCGAGGTTGCCACCGGCATGAGCGCCGTGATCGGCGGCGACCAGGAAGAGTTGCTCGCCCTGCTGGACACCCTCGGGCTCCAGCCCGCCAACTTCAACGGTGGCGGACAGCTGGTGGTTGCCGGCGAGCTTTCCGCGCTGGCTGTTCTGCAGTCCGCTCCACCGACCGGGGCCCGCGTCATCCCGCTGCAGGTCGCTGGCGCCTTTCATACGCGCTACATGCAACCGGCCGTCGATGCGCTGCGGACGGTTGCCGACGGCCTGACCGTCTCGGACCCGAACTGGACCATCTGGACCAACCGTGACGGTTCAATCGTCACCAGTGGCTCGGCCTTCGTCGATCTGCTGGTCGGGCAGCTCGCCTCGCCGGTCCGCTGGGATCTCGAGATGGAGGCTTTCGCCGCCGCCGGCGTCACGGGCCTCATCGAACTGGCTCCGGCTGGCGCGCTGGTGGGACTCGCCAAGCGCGGGCTGAAGGGCCTCCCTAGCGTGGCGGTGAAGACCCCGGACGACATCGCAGCCGCGCACGAACTGCTCGACGCCGTGCAGGACGCCGACATCGAAGCTGCAGACAACGGAGCATCCGAATGACCACCCTCAAGCAGTCCGTCGGGCACCCGTACACCCGGATCCTCGCGCTCGGCGCCGCCCGCGGTGACGTGGTCGTGACAAACGACGATCTCGTCGAGGCGATCGATTCGAGCGACGAGTGGATCCGCCAGCGCACCGGCATCATCACCCGCAAGCGCGCCCGCAAGGGAGTCGATGCGATCGACCTCGCGGAGATTGCGGGTCGCGAGGCGATCGAGAAGTCCGGCATCCGTCCCGGGCAGATCGGCGCCGTTTTGGTTTCGACGATCAGCAACGTCGCGGTGACGCCCTCCATGTCGTCGCTGCTCGCCGAGCGGCTTGGCGTCGCCCCGGCTCCCGCGTACGACATCAGCGCTGCCTGTGCCGGTTACACCTACGGGATCGCACAGGCGGACGCCCTGATCCGTTCAGGCGCCGCGGAGTACGTGCTCGTCGTCGGGGCCGAGAAGCTTTCGCAGTACGTGCATCCGAACGATCGCTCGATCTCCTTCCTCCTCGGCGACGGCGCCGGTGCGGCCGTGATTGGCCCGGCAGACGAACCCGGGATCTCGGGCACCGTGTGGGGATCGGACGGCTCGAAGTGGGATGCCGTTGGGATGAACGCCACCTTCGAGGAGTACCTCGACAAGGTGAAGCCGTGGCCGACCATGCGTCAGGACGGCCAGGCGGTGTTCCGCTGGGCAGTTTGGGAGATGGCCAAAGTAGCGAAGCAGGCGCTTGAGAAGGCTGGTATCACGGCCGCCGACCTCGCCGCCTTCATCCCACACCAGGCGAACATGCGCATTATCGATGAGTTGGCCAAGCAGATCGGGCTCCCAGATTCCGTTCAGATCGGCCGCGATATCGAAACCACGGGCAACACCTCGGCCGCCTCGATCCCGCTCGCGACGCATCGCCTGCTGGAGGAACATCCTGAACTCAGCGGTGGCCTTGCCCTCCAGATCGGCTTCGGCGCGGGTCTCGTCTACGGAGCCCAGGTCGTGCGGCTCCCCTAGGATTGGGCCCGGTCGTTCGACAAAAACCCCCTCTGCACCACCCCTTCAAGGAGATACGAAATGGCATTGTCCCAGGACGAGGTTCTCGCTGGTCTGGCTGAACTGATCAATGACGAGACCGGCATCGCGACGGACGCTGTCGAGTTGGGCAAGTCGTTCACCGACGACCTCGACATCGACTCGATCTCGATGATGACGATCGTTGTCAACGCCGAAGAGAAGTTCGACGTGAAGATCCCCGACGAAGAGGTGAAGAACCTTGTGACCGTCGGCGATGCCGTCACCTTCATCGTCAACGCGCAGGGCTAAGAACCTACGAGGTTCCGTCTCTGCAGTATGTACGGCGGGGGACGCGACACGTCGTCCCCCCGCCACTGCCCGGCACGCGCCAGGTTCTTCCACGGGAGAAAGATCGAATGACCAAGAAGATCGTTGTCACGGGTATCGGAGCGTCATCGCCCATCGGTGGCACCGCCCCAGAAAGCTGGGCCGGCCTGCTCGCCGGCGAGTCCGGCGCGGCCTCGCTGACGCAGCCATGGGTCACCGAGCTCGAGTTGCCTGTCACCTTCGCCGCCGAGGCGAAGGTGCGACCGGATGAGGTACTCGAGCGTATCGAGATCAAGCGCCTCGACCCGGTCAGCCAGTTCGCGCTCATTTCGGCTCGTGAGGCCTGGGCGGATGCCGGGTCCCCCGAGATCGAGCCCGAGCGCCTCGGCGTCGAGTGGGCCACCGGCATTGGCGGCCTCTGGACACTTCTGGACGCCTGGGACACCCTGAAGGAAAAGGGCCCGCGTCGGGTGCTCCCAATGACCGTCCCGATGCTGATGCCGAACGCCGCGGCCGCCGCGGTGAGCATGACTCTCAACGCTCGCGCCTTCGCTCGCACCGACGTCTCCGCCTGCGCCTCGAGCACCGAGTCCATTGCGAACGCATACGACCACCTGCAGGCCGGCTACGCCGACATCATCGTCGCAGGCGGCTCGGAGTCGTGCATCCACGGCATCACGCTCGCCTCCTTCGCCTCAATGCAGGCGCTCAGCAAGCGCAACGACGACCCGGCCACCGCGTCGCGGCCATACGACATCAGCCGCGACGGCTTTGTCATGGGCGAGGGCGCCGCCGCACTCGTCCTCGAGACCGAGGAGCATGCGCTGGCCCGCGGAGCGCACATCTACGCCGAAATCGCTGGCGGGGGCGTCACGAGCGATTCGTATCACATCACCGCGCCCGACCCCGAGGGCCGAGGCGCCGCACGCGCGGTGCGCTCCGCACTCGAGCAGGCCGGCGCAACCGTCGATGACGTGACACACATCAACGCGCACGCCACCAGCACGCCGGTAGGCGACATCGCCGAGTACAAGGCGCTGCTTGCCGTGTTCGGCGACCGTGTGCATGACATTCCGGTGTCAGCCACCAAGGCGGCCACCGGCCATCTGCTGGGCGGCACAGGGGCGCTTGAGGCGATCTTCACGATCCTGGCGGTGAAGAATCGTCTCGCACCGCCGACGATCAACCTAACGGAGAAAGATCCCGAGATTCCGCTGTCGGTTGGCGGCGTCGCTCAGCCGCTCGGTGATCACCCACAGCTCGCGATCTCGAACTCCTTCGGATTCGGCGGCCACAACGCGGTAGTCGCGATCCGCAGCTACAACAGCCCGCGCGGCGCAAAGGAATGACGGTCAACGCCGTTCGCGCGAGCCAGCAGGACGGAACGTACCCGCGTCCCCAACTGCTGAGACCGCAGTGGCACGAGCTGTCCGGCCCGTGGGGCTTCGATCACGACGACGCGGACGTCGGCCTCACCCAGCGCTGGAACGTCGCGCACGAGCCCAGCAAGACGATCACCGTGCCGTTTCCCCCGGAGTCGTCGGCATCCGGGATCGGCGACACCGGATTCCATCCCGTGGTCTGGTACCGCCGGGAGGTGACCGCCGCTGACCTCAGTGCGGCCGGATTGGGCGTGCAGGGTACGCGTCTTCTCGTGCACTTCGGAGCAGTTGACTACCGCGCATCAATCTGGCTCAATGGCTCGCTCCTGGGCCACCACGAGGGCGGTCACGTGCCCTTCTGGTTCGACGCGACCGATCTTCTTGACGCGGAGCGCGAGACCCAAACCCTCATCGTCCGTGCCGAGGATGACCCGCACGACGTTGGCCAGCCCCGCGGCAAGCAGGACTGGCAGGAGCATCCGCACGTCATCTGGTACCACCGCACGACCGGGATCTGGCAGCCGGTGTGGCTGGAATCCGTACCGCGCACCTCGATTGAGCATCTGGGCTGGACACCCGACGTCCCGGGCGGCAGCGTGCATCTCGCCGTCCGGTTGAGTCGACGCCCTGCGGGACAGGCGACCCTGCGGGTCAGCCTGGATTTCGAGGGCGCGCGTCTCGCCGAGCTCGCGCTTGCGATCGAGAGCGACCGGGTCGAGTTCGATATCCCGCTCGCGCGTCAGGTCAACGGCCAGAACTACGAGCACATCCTCTGGAGCCCCGAGAACCCGCGTCTGCTCGATGCGCGTGTCGAGCTGATCGAGACAGACGCAGTGTCGGATGCCGTCGAGTCTTACCTGGGACTCCGCTCAGCCGCGGTCGGTCACGGTCACTTCCTCCTCAACGATCGGCCGTACTACCTCCGCGGGGTGCTTGAGCAGGGCTACTGGCCCGAGAGCCACCTGGCCGCCCCATCGGCCGCCGCACTCCGCGCCGAAGTGGAACTGATCCTGGCGATGGGCTTCAACGCGGCGCGCATCCATCAGAAGATCGAAGACCCGCGGTTTCTGTTCTGGGCCGACCGCCTGGGGCTGCTGGTTTGGGGTGAGATCGCCGGTGCGTTCGAGTTCTCGCCGACTGCGATCCGGCGCACCACCGAGGAGTGGATCGCAGCGATCGAGCGTGACCTGTCGCATCCGTCGATCGTCACCTGGGTGCCGCTCAACGAGAGTTGGGGCGTTCAGCACATCGCTCATGAGGCGCGCGTCCGTAGCTACGCCGCAGGTCTCGCCGAACTCACCCGAGCGCTCGACCCTTCCCGCCCGGTCGTGTCAAACGACGGCTGGGAGCACATGGACTCCGACCTGTGGACGATCCACGACTACGCGTCAGACGGCGAGGTGTTGGGCGCCCGCTACGGGACGGATGCCGCGGCGCGTGCTCTCGTCGAGGGTATGGGCCCGGCCGCCCGCCGCACGCGCCTCTCGCACGAGCCCGATCGCGGACAACCGATCATGCTCACCGAGTTCGGCGGTATCAGCTTCGCTGCACGGACCTCACTTCCCGACGCCTGGGGATACTCGACGGCGACCACGCCCGAGGACTTCGAGCGCCGCCTGCGCGAGGTGCTGGATGCCGTGAACGGCAGCACCGGAATCACTGGCTGGGTGTACACCCAGCTGACCGACACGCTGCAGGAGACCAACGGACTTGCGGACCAGAACCGGGTGCCGAAGCTGCCCATCGAGGTGCTCCGCTCGATCGTGCTCGGGACTGACCCGCTCGAGGGCTGAGGTCGGCGGGCGTGAGCCTTACGGCAGCTGCTGGATGCGATCCGTGAGTCCCAGGGAGGTGCCGACGTACTGCAGCCTCCGCTCGGCAATCCGCTCCAGGATCTCCATCACCTGCGTGACCGACACCGAGTTGCGGAAGTCCGCCGGGACCTTCCTCGCCCCGAACAACCGTCCCCGCGGCTCAGCGGGACCGTCGGCCCTCGCTGTGGTCCCGATGCGCGGGGCATCGCCCGCAGCTCGTCCTGTGCTGTGCCTACCCAACTTTGTGCAACCAGACGACCGCGGAGTCTTCGCTGGCGTGACGGAAGGATTCCAGCTCGTCGTCCCAGGCTTGCCCGAGCGCGAGCCGCAGCTCGCGGTGTAGTTCGAAGGCATCCGAGCCCGCCGACTCCATCGCGAAACGCACCCGGTCTTCGGGAATGACGACGTTGCCCGCCGTGTCGGTCTGGGCGAAGTAGATGCCGAGATCAGGGGTATGCATCCAGCGACCGCCATCGGTGCCGAGTCCGGCATCTTCGGTCACCTCGTAGCGCAGGTGCTCCCAGCCACGAAGGGCGGAGGCCAAAGCGGCGCCCGTGCCGCGCGGACCCTCCCAGTAATATTCGGTGCGGTGCGCACCGGGAAGTACCGGCTGCCCTCGCCACTGGAAGTTCACGGCGCGCCCAAGTGCACCACCGGCGGCCCACTCCACGTGGGGCCGAAGCGCGCTCGGAGCAGAGTGAATGAAGACCACTCCACGTGCGACGGCACGCATATTCGTTGCAGCAGTCACGACTCTCTCCATTCGTCGGTGCGACTTCCCCATCGACAGACGAACGGACTGCGGTACTGCTGACTGAATTATGCCGGAACGAGCGGCCAAATCACAAGCGTGTGGTTTCGACACGCCCACTTTCGGGGCTGCTCAACCAGCGAAAGGGACTACTTGGCCTTGTCGTAGCTGTCGACAGTCGCCACGGTGAGGGCGAACTCGACGGGAGCCGATCCGAAGAGTAGGCGACCGGCCTCCACGGCCGACTCGCGCAGGGCGGTTGCGACCTCCACGGCGTGCACGGTTGGCGTGTGCACGATCAGCTCGTCGTGGAGGAAGAACACCAGATGCGGCCGAGCAGTGAGGGGCACGGCTGCCACGTCTCCCCCGCCGAGTTCCCACAGTCGGCGGCGTAGCGACCCCATCCAGCACAGCGCCCATTCGGCCGCCGTGCCCTGCACCACGAAGTTGCGCGTGAAGCGCCCCCAACCACGGGCGTCGTTGCGGAGTTTCTTCAGCTGAACATCCGATGCCGTCTCGTCGTAGCTCGCGTCTCGGCCCGGTGGCGAGCTGCGCCCGAGCCAGGTGCTGACCACCTCGCCGCGTTCACCGGCGCGCGCTGCCGCCTCCACGTACTCCATGGCGCGCGGAAACGCGCGCTCGATTCGCGGCTTCATCCGTCCGCTCTCGCCGGTGGTCCCTCCGTAGATCGCGCCGAGCATCCCGTACTTCGCCTGGGCGCGGGTCTCGACTGCTCCCGAGCCGACCATTCCCTGATACATGTCCTGTGCCTGTCCGGCCCGAGCCATCGCCGCATCACCGGACATCGCGGCCAGTACGCGGGGTTCCAGCTGCGAGGCGTCGGCGACCACAAACGTCCAACCCGGATCGGCGACCACCGCCCCGCGCACCTGGCGCGGCAGCTGCAGCGCTCCGCCGCCGTCCGAGGCCCAGCGACCGGTCACGACTCCGCCGGGCACGTAGACCGGGCGAAAGCGGCCGTCCCGCACCCACTGGTCGACCCAGTGCCATCCGTTCGCTGAGTGGAGCCTGGCGAGTTTCTTATACTCGAGCAGCGGCGCGATGGCCGGATGCTTGATTTCCTTCAACTCCCACGATCGCGTCGAGGTGGTTTGCAGGCCAGCGCGCTGCAGCCCTTTGATCAACTCGACCGGCGAGTCGGGGTTCAGATCTGGCTCGTCCAATGCTTCGCGCACGCGGGCCAGGACCGCCTCCATCTTGACCGGACGGCCCTCCACCGGTCTCGGACCGAGAAGCTCGTTGAGTAGCTCATCGTGGCGTTCGCGACTCCACGGCAGGCCAGCAAAGCGCATCTCGGCGGCGACCAGCGCGCCGACGCTCTCCGCCGCGAGAAGCAGGTTCAGCCTGCCGGGGTGCGCGCTTGCCTCGACGGCAGCGCGCTGCCGCAACCATTCGGTTACCGGATCGTCATCGACCGGCGGCGGTTCGAGATCAAAGAGCGCGTCGCTGACGTCGCGCTCCTCAGCCAGCGGCCGATCCCAGCTGCCGCGCTCGGCCCGCGCGATCTCGGAGAGGGCCGTCGCCGCCGCCATCCGGATGATGCGGTGGCACAACCGCAAATCGACGCACCGGTCGATCCGCACGCCCCCGGCCAACAGCGCCGGGTACCACCGAGAAGTGTCGCTCCACACCCAGCGCGGATGCTCGCTCTCGCGTTCGTGCACCCACGCGGACAGCCCGCCATCGTCGAACTCCCTAAGACCGAGTTCCCGACCCGAGTCGTCGAGTTCCGTCGCGGTAATCACCGCGCCGGCTCGACTCAGGGCGACGTGCATCCGAACAGTCTGCCGCGCACCGCAGTCAGCCCGGTGCGGCTGCGCGTGTCGCCGTATCCATCAGCCGAGACCGGATCACGACTCATGCAGCAGGGTCCCGTTCTTCGCGAGCACGTTCTTTTCACCGGCTTCGATCGGCACGCTGAAGCGGTTCTGTTTCGGTGGCATCGGGCAGTTGAAGGCGTGGCTGAACGCACAGGGCGGCAGGATCGCGCGGTTAAAGTCCAGCGTGATGGTTCCATCGGAGTTGGGGGCCACAAACAGGAAGCGTCCGACGCTGTATGTCGTATCGCCGCTCGTGGAGTCCGCGAACACGAGCTGCAACGCGCGGCCGGACTTGAACGCCGCGAGGTCGTAGTCGACGCCATCGCGGCTGAAGGTAATCGAGCCGGGGATGACCTCGTGACGGGTCTGCCCGTCGTCCTTGAGGTGCTCGAAGCCCATCGTTGTGCCCGCAGGGTTCTCCGACCAGGCGGCCGTGACGACCCACTCCGGGTCGTAGGCGAACGCATCGATGCCGCCGAACTTCTCGATTGCTTCCGCCGCCGCGTCGAAGACCCGGAGCGCGTAGCTGCCACCCTCGACCTTGATCACGAAACCGCTGACCGTGTCGCTGAACACGATCGCGCTCGGGGCGGGGTCGTCCTTGCCGCGCACGACGGCCTCGCCGTCGACCAGCACGCCGTCTACCCGGATGTCGTCGGCCACCCCGGCGATGACGGTCAGTCCCGACTCCCCCGCTCGCAGCGGCGCCCAGCGCCCGGGAACCCCCCAGATGGTCTGCTCCGAATCGATCGCCTGAGTGTTGGTCAGCGCGAGGCTGCCGCGAGGCTGCACGACCGAGAGCTCGCGCCGCCCGTGGAAGTAGTGGTACTGCTCTTCGAGGGTCTGGGGGGCAGCCTGCTGGGCGGTCTCGGTTGTCGTTGCGGCGTCGGTCATGGGATCCATCCTCTTCTAGGTCACCGACCTCAACCAGCCTCGACACGGGCGCATTCCGGCGGCTCGCCCGTCGGGCCTTCAGACACGGCATCGGCGGAATCCCTAGACTGCATCGATGCCATCGACCCCGAAAACCACGCCCGTCGACGACGACTTCGCACCGGCTCCCCCTGAGTTGAGCAACAAGGAGCGCCGCAAGCTCTCCAAGCGCGAGCAGGCGCTCTACTCGCGGGAGATGGTGGAGGTGCGCCGCAAAGAGGCGCGTGCCCGCAAGATCCGTCGCCGGGTCACCCAGGTGGTCGCTGTGGTCGCGGCCGTCGCCGTGGTGGGAACGGGGAGCAGTCTGATCATCTGGAATAACGTGCGAGCCGCCGAGGTGGGGCCCGCGAACATGCTCAGCGACGGCATCCTGCTCACCGGGTCGACAAACTCGACCAAACAGGCGACCATTACGCCGGTTTCGACAGACGCGATCCAGACGGATGCCAAGCCGGTCCCCACCAACCTGCAGACCTACAGCAAGACCGCCAACATCGTGATCTATGTGGACTACGCGGCGCCTCAGACGGCGAAGTTCAGCAACGCGCAGAGCACCGCGATCGACAACTGGTTAGCCGCGGGCTACATCACGCTTGAAATCCACCCAGTCGCCACCTCGAACTCCGCGAGCAATGACTATTCGAAGCGTGCCGCGAACGCCGCGGCCTGTGTCGCAGCTCACGCGCCGACCCAGTTCCTGGCCGTGCACGCCGCCCTCCTGAAGGCGGCTTCTGCCAAGGCCGAAACCACCATGACCACCACCGCGCTGTCCGCGCTTGTCACGAAGGCCGGCGTGACCGACACCAAGGTGACAAGCTGCATCAGCGGAACGAGCTACGGAGCCTGGGTGACCGCGGCCACGCGGCGCGCTACCCACGGCGGCCTGCTGAACTCGAACGTGAAGACGCTGAAGTCGGCGCCATTGCTGGTGGTTAACACGAAGGCATACACCGGTAAGTACACCGATAACACCGCGCTGACCACCTTCATCAGCAACACATACGCGAGCGCCGCGGCCGGCAACTCGTCTGCCTCCCCGACACCGACACCGACACCTTAGGCGCTGCTCTCCTGAGCCTCGAATAAAGCTTGCGAAGGTCGATGCCCGGTATTCTCGCGGGATGCGGATTTTCCACATGACCACTCGCGTCGAGTGGGAAGCCGCGGTCGCGGCCGGCTCCTACCGTCGCTCGACCCGCGGCGCGTCACTTGAGGAGGTCGGATTCATCCACCTCTCGGATTCCGAGCAACTGCCTCGTGTGGCTGACTTCCTGTACCGCGACGTGCTCGATCCGCTCGTCGTACTCGAGCTCGAGTCGGAAGAGGTGGAGACCACCGGAGCGCGGCTCGTCTGGGAAGACGGCGGCGCTGGCGAGGAGTTCCCGCACCTGTACGGTCCGATCGAGTTGCCGACGGTGCTGAAGGTTTGGCCTGCAGGTTTCGGGGCAGATGGCAGCCTGGTCTGGCGGCTGGGACCTGACGGCACGTCGATTTTGTAGGGCGGGCGGGACTTGAACCCGCGACCCAGGGATTATGAGACCCCCGGCAGACCCCGATATCGAGCCCTCTCATCCTCTCCCGCGTTGCTGTTGTTGCGCTTGCCAGCCCCGATTGCACCCTCGGGGGGCGCCCGGGGGACAGAAATCTCGTCCGAGTTGGCTCGCAGTACTGCCCGGAGGCTA
>JAYWDH010000136.1:0-12680 GCA_043779945.1 Microbacteriaceae bacterium | reverse complement strand
CAGCGGGGCGGGCTTCGCCTCCATGGCTCAGGTTCTGCTCGCGCTTCCGAGTTCGGTGCTCGCGAAAGTGGATACCATCACTGCGCTCACGCATGACGACGTCACACTGACCCTGGTGGGATCCAGCCAGCGGGTGGTGTGGGGGAGCGCGAGTGATTCGGATGCCAAGGCGCAAGTGCTCGCGGACCTCATCGCGCTGCACGGCGCGGGCGGGGCTGGCGAGTATGACGTCTCGGCGCCGGGTACCGCCGTGTTCCACCAGAACTGAGCTCCCTCAGCCGCTGCCGACCTCGCGTTGTGGACCAGGATGACAGGCCAGAGGGAGCGCTTGCCGCACGTTGAACGGCTGCCGATCCTGAGAACCAGCGACGCATTTCTCGCGACACGCGCGTCATTGCCTAGTCGTTTCGGGCCGCGACCGTACCTTGTGGCTTGGACATAGTAGTGAGAAAGACTCTGAACTTCAAGTAGAGGTTTAGACTTTTGTTTCCACACGGAGGCCGTGCGTGACATCGAACCAGAACTATCTCGCGGTGATCAAGGTCGTCGGCATCGGCGGGGGCGGGGTCAATGCGGTCAACCGCATGATCGAGCTCGGCCTGCGCGGCGTCGAGTTCATCGCCATCAATACCGACGCCCAGGCGCTCCTCATGAGCGACG
Source organism: Microbacteriaceae bacterium (assembly GCA_043779945.1). Lineage (GTDB taxonomy): Bacteria > Actinomycetota > Actinomycetes > Actinomycetales > Microbacteriaceae > Lysinimonas. The sequence continues at coordinate 12,020 of JAYWDH010000136.1, read as the reverse complement.
CCGACGTCAAGCTCGATGTGGGTCGCGAGCTCACTCGGGGCCTCGGAGCCGGCGCCGATCCCGAGGTCGGCCGTCGCGCCGCCGAGGACCACGCGGAAGAGATCGAAGAGGCGCTGGCCGGAGCGGACATGGTCTTTGTCACCGCGGGCGAGGGCGGTGGCACCGGCACAGGAGGCGCGCCCGTCGTGGCCCGGATCGCGAAATCTATTGGGGCGCTCACCATTGGTGTCGTCACCAAGCCGTTCGGGTTCGAGGGAAAGCGCCGCTCGGCGCAGGCAGAGCTTGGCGTCTCAAACCTCAAGAACGAGGTTGACACCCTCATCGTCGTCCCCAACGACCGCCTGCTCGAGATCAGCGATCGCGGCATCAGCATGCTCGAAGCCTTCGCGACGGCCGACCAGGTGTTGCTCGCTGGCGTTCAAGGCATCACAGACCTGATCACCACTCCCGGTCTCATCAACCTCGACTTCGCCGACGTCAAGTCGGTCATGTCGGGTGCCGGTTCTGCGCTCATGGGTATCGGAGCCAGCAGGGGAGCCGACCGGGCGATCAAGGCCGCGGAGCTGGCCGTCGCCTCCCCGCTGCTCGAGGCGAGCATTGACGGGGCGCACGGAGTGCTTATCTCGATCCAGGGCGGCTCGAACCTTGGGATCTTCGAGATCAATGACGCAGCTCGCCTCATCCAGGAGGCCGTGCACCCGGAGGCCAACATCATCTTCGGTGCCGTCATCGACGACACCCTCGGGGACGAGGTTCGAGTCACCGTGATCGCGGCCGGATTCGACGGGGGCGAGCCGGTGGTCCGCCCGACCACCGAACGTCGCACCAACTTTGTCGAGGCCGCTATTCCGGTTGCCGTGGGAACGGATGGTGCCAGCATCGCGTCGACGGGTGCGATCGTGACCGGCGGCTGGGGTGCCGAGCCGGATGCACCCTCACCCAGCGCACCGCGGGATCGTGACTTCGACGATGACGACGAGCTGGACGTCCCCGACTTCCTCAAGTAGGTGGATGCCGGGGAGCACATCGGTCAGACGTCGGGCCTCGCGGAGCGGCTCGCGTCAGTCGATGCCGCCATTGCGGACGCCGCGCGCACCGCGGCTCGCGACCCGGCCGAGTTGACGCGCATCGTCGTCACCAAGTTCCACCCGGCCTCGATGGTGCGCGAGCTGGTGGAACTCGGCGTGCGTGACGTCGGCGAGAACCGCCACCAGGACGCGTCCGCCAAGGCTGCGGAACTCGCCGATCTCGACCTGACCTGGCACTTCGTCGGGCAACTGCAGAGCAACAAGGCGAAGGCCGTGCGGCGCTACGCCCGGGCGGTGCACTCAGTCGATCGTGAGTCGGTGGTGTCGGCGTTGGCGGGGGAACTGTCGCTCGACATCTTTCTCGAGCTCAACCTCACCGGGGATCCTGGTCGCGGCGGCGTCGAGCCTTCGTTGCTCGAACCCCTGGCTGAGCGCGCGCTTTCCACCCCGGGCCTAGTGCTCCGCGGAGTCATGGCGGTCGCGCCGCTAGGGGAGGATCCCCGACGCGCGTTCGAGCGGGTGCGCGCGGCATCTGATGCGTTGCGCTTGATTGCGGCCGAGGCCAGCGCCATCTCCGCGGGGATGTCCGGTGACTTCCGCGAGGCGATCCTCGAGGGCGCGACACACCTGCGAATCGGGGCGGCAATCACGGGAAAACGACCAACCGCCGGTTAATCTCTGAAACAAAGCACGATCCTCCGGAGGACGAAAATGGCGAACCCGCTGCGTAAGACAATGGTCTATCTCGGCCTGGCCGACGAGGAATACGACGACGACATGCCGACCGCTCCTGCTGCCCCGCTCTCGACTGCTGCCCCGTCGGGCAACCGCGCACCGGTGACCCCTCTGCGCCGACCGGTGGCCACCCGCCACACCGCGCCGTCCGGCATGAACGAGATCCTCACCGTGCACCCGCGCAAGTACGCCGACGCGCAGACGATCGCCGAAAGCTTCCGCGAGGGTGTCCCGGTCATCATGAACCTGTCGCAGATGACGGAGCCGGATGCGCGCCGCCTCATCGACTTCGCCAGCGGCCTGTCGCAGGGCCTCTACGGCAAGATCGAGCGTGTCACGAACAAGGTTTTCCTGCTTACGCCGGAGCACGTCGCGGTGAGCGGCGAGCAGGCCGAGGTCGAGAGCGATGTCGAGGCCGGCTTCTTCGGCTGATCCCCAATTCCTGGGTGCAACTCCAGTCCGAGTAATCTGTCGGGGTGACTGCGACCGTCTTCCCGCTTGCGTTGGGCTCGATCCTGTTGGTGCTCGTGGCTTTCTTGGTGTTCATGTGGGCGCGGCTGGTGTTCGACTGGGTCCGCATTCTGCAACCGAAGTGGCGACCGCGGGGCGCCGGACTCGTGATCGCCGAGTTGAGCTACGCGGTGACCGATCCGTCGATCAAGGCGGTCAGACGTGTCGTCCCGGCAATCCAAGTGGGTTCGGGGCGACTCGAGTTCTCGTGGAGCATTGTCATGCTGGTCTGCTTGTTCCTGATCTGGATCGTCGGCCTGTTGAGGTGACCCTCTGGAGCGACGTGGCCCCCCGCGTGTACTCTGGGACTCTCACCCTCCGGGTGAGCTGAAAACTCTTGCTTTGTTGCTTCCTTTCCCAAGGCGGCGCACCCGAACAATGATGGAAAACGACGAGGTGACTCAGATGGCGCTGACTCCGGAAGACGTGGTCAACAAGCGGTTTAATCCGACAAAGTTCCGCGAGGGCTACGACCAGGACGAGGTCGACGACTTCCTCGATGAGGTCGTCGTCGAGTTGCGCCGCCTGAACCAGGAGAACGAGGAGTTGCGTCAGCGCCTCGTCGCCGGTGACGGGCGGATCAACGAACTCCAACGTGCTGCTGCTGCTGCTGCTGTGGCTCCCGCCGCGGTCGTTCCCGCCGTGGTCGCGGCTCCGGAGCCGATCGCCATCGCGGCGGCCCCCGAGCCGGTTGCCACGCCGGTCGAGTCGATGGACCCGGGCAACACGAACAACCTGCTTCAGCTCGCCCGCCGTCTTCACGAGGAACACGTACGCGAAGGTATGGAGAAGCGCGACTCGCTCATCGCCGAGGGCCACGCAACGGCCGCGCGTGTGGTGTCCGAAGCGCAGACCGCTCAGCAGGCTCAGCTAGCTGAAGCGCGGGCCGCCGCCGATGCTCAGCTCAACGAAGCGACGCAAGCCGCCCAGGCCCAGATCGCCGAGGTTCAGCAGACTCAGGCTTCTGAGCTCGCCGGCTTCGAATCCGAGAAGGCGAACCTCGAGCAGACCAAGGCCGGCCTCGAGCAGGACAAAAATGCGCTCGAAAACAAGATCGACGAGTTGCGCTCTTTCGAGAAGGAATACCGCGAGAAGCTGCGCAGCTATATTGAGGGCCAGCTGCAGGAGCTGGAGAGCTCCAGCTCGTTGACGGGGGGCGCTACCGCTTCTGCTGCCGCCGACGAGCCCGCTGCGCGGTTCGAGACGGCTCCGGCCGTCGCATCTGCAGGCTACGACGGACCGCAGTCTCCTGACTATGGCGCATACCCGCAGCCCGCCGATTACCCGGGTTTTGCCGCAGGCAACTGAGCCGGCAGCACCGACGGCCGGGCCGGAGCGCGGGCGCGTCAGAGTCCGCGCCCTGCTGCTGCTCGGTGCTGTCGCGCTCGCGCTTTACGGTTTCGATCAGCTCGCGAAGTACCTGATTGTCAGGCACCTCGAGCAGGGTCAGTTGGTCCCTGTGCTCGGGCAGGTATTGCAGCTGCATTACGTCACCAACTCGGGAGCGGCCTTCTCCCTCGCGAGCGGCTTCACCTGGATTCTCTCGATCCTGGCCGTCGGGGTCGTGGCCTTCATCGTCTGGTTTTCGCGCCGCATCCGCGCGCTCGGATGGGCGCTGGTCTTCGGCCTCGTTCTCGGAGGTGCAGCGGGCAACCTCACCGATCGACTGTTCCGCGAGCCGGGTTTCGGCACAGGCCACGTCGTGGATTTCCTCCAAATCTATGGATTCCCGGCCATCTTCAACATCGCCGACGCTGGCATCGTGACCGCGATGGTCCTGTTCATCATCCTGTCGCTGCGCGGCATCGGGCTGGACGGAAGCAAGACCGTCTACATCCACACCAAGAGATCTGCCCATGACCCCGATATCGTCCCGGAATCATCGAGACCTCCAGCGCCGCAGCGCGACCGCGCTCGCGTCCAGGAGCATGGCGCCGCAGAAGCGGCCGCGCCCGAAAAACAGTGACGGAGTCGCGCAGCCTACCGGTGCCCGACGGGCTGGCGGGGGAGCGGGCGGATACTGCCCTGGCCCGACTACTCGGTCTCTCGCGCACCTTCGCGGCCGAGGTCGTCGACGCGGGCGGAGCGTCCGTCGACGGGGTCGTCCTCGGCAAGTCCGACCGGCTGAGCGCTGGCGGATGGCTTCAGGTGGAGTGGACTCCCAAGTCGGAGCCGACGATCATTCCGATTCTCGTGCCCAACTTCGCGATCGTGTACGACGATGACGACATGGTCGTCATCGACAAGCCCGTAGGGGTGGCGGCGCATCCGGCGGTCGGCTGGGACGGCCCGACCGTGCTCGGTGCCCTCGCCGGCGCGGGGTTCCGGATCAGCACCTCCGGTGCGTCCGAGCGCGCGGGGATCGTGCACCGGCTAGACGTCGGGACGAGCGGCCTGATGGTTGTCGCCAAGAGCGAGCGCGCCTACACCGAGTTGAAGCGGCAATTCCATGACCGCGAGGTCGACAAGATTTACCACGCCGTCGTGCAGGGCCACCCCGACCCGCTCTCGGGGACCGTCGACGCCCCGATCGGGCGGCATCCGAGTTCGAGTTGGAAGTTCGCGGTCACGGCCGACGGGAAGCCGAGCGTGACGCACTACGCGACTCTCGAGGCGGCGCGCGCGGCTACCCTGCTCGAGATCCACTTGGAGACGGGACGCACTCACCAGATCCGAGTTCACATGGCTGCGCAGCGGCACCCATGCGTCGGCGATCTGCTGTACGGTGCGGACCCGACACTGGCCTCTCGGGTCGGGCTCGAGCGGCAGTGGCTGCACGCTCTGAAGCTGGGATTCCGGCATCCCGGCACCGGCGAACGCCTCGACTTCGAGACGGAATATCCCGCTGACCTCCAACACGCATGGGACCTCCTGCGCGAGGACTGAAGTCCGGGCTACTCTGAAAACCGACCCTTCCGGAGTGACCTTGGCCGACGATTCCTTCGTGCACATGCACGTCCACAGCGAGTACTCGATGCTCGACGGTGCGGCACGAGTCGGCGATCTGATGACGGCGGCCGTTGAGCAAGGGATGCCGGCCATCGCCGTCACCGACCACGGCAACAATTTCGGAGCGTTCGACTTCTGGAACCAGGCCACGCAGGCCGGGATCAAGCCGATCATCGGCACCGAGGCGTACATCACGCCGCGGACTTCGCGCTTCGATCGCACCCGCGTGCGCTGGGGCAACGGGGGAGAGGACGACGTCTCCGGCTCTGGCGCGTACACGCACCTCACGATGTGGGCCGAGAACACCACGGGGATGCACAATCTGTTCCGGCTCTCTTCGCTCGCCTCCATCGAGGGCTACTACTTCAAGCCGCGCATGGACATCGAGTTGCTCAGCCGCTACTCATCCGGCCTGATCGCCTCGACGGGATGCCCAAGCGGGGAGGTACAGACGCGCCTGCGTCTCGGCCAGTACGACGAAGCGGTGAAAGCCGCCGCCGACTACCGCGACATATTCGGCAAGGAGAACTATTTCGTCGAGATCATGGATCATGGCCTCGGCATCGAGCGCCGCGTTGCCGCCGACCTGCTCCAGATCGCGAAAGACCTCGGGGTTCCGCTGCTGGCGACCAACGACCTGCACTACACGCACGCCGCCGATGCTGCGGCCCACGAGATGCTGCTGTGTGTGCAGTCCGGGTCGACGATGGCCGACCCAAAGCGTTTCAAGCTGGACAGCAACGAGTTCTATCTGAAGACCCCGGCGCAAATGCGGCAGCTCTTTCGGGAGACGCCCGAGGCCTGCGACAACACGCTGCGTCTCGCCGAGCGCTGCGAGGTTACCTTCGACACGGGCGCAAACTATATGCCGCGCTATCCGGTGCCCGGCGGGGAGACCGAGGAGAGCTGGTTCGTGCGCGAGGTCGAAAAGGGCCTCATTGCTCGGTACCCCGGCGGCGTGCCGACCGCGGTCCGCGAACGCGCGGACTACGAGGTCGGCGTGATCGTGCAGATGGGCTTCCCTGGCTACTTCCTGGTCGTCGCCGACTTCATCAATTGGTCGAAGGCGCAGGGCATCCGGGTCGGGCCGGGCCGTGGTTCGGGACCCGGCTCGATGGCCGCGTACGCGATGAAAATCACCGACCTCGATCCGCTGCGCCACGGCCTGATCTTCGAACGGTTCCTCAACCCCGATCGTGTGTCGATGCCCGACTTTGACGTGGACTTCGACGAGCGTCGGCGCGGTGAGGTCATCCGCTACGTCACCGAGAAGTATGGCGATGAGCGGGTTGCTCAGATCGTGACGTACGGCACGATCAAGGCCAAGCAGGCTCTCAAGGATGCCGGCCGCGTTCTGGGATTCCCCTTCGGAATGGGCGAGAAGCTGACCAAGGCCATGCCGCCGCCCATCATGGGCAAGGACATGGCGCTGGCCGGGGTTGTCGAGTCGTCGCACGATCGCTACAAGGAGGCAAGCGACTTCCGCACGATCCTCGAGAACGACGCCGAGGCGCGAACCGTCTTCGACGCGGCGCGTGGCCTGGAGGGCCTGAAGCGGCAGTGGGGCGTGCACGCCGCTGGCGTGATCATGTCGAGCGAGCCGCTGATCGACATCATCCCGATCATGAAGCGGGAGCAGGACGGCCAGATCGTCACCCAGTTCGACTATCCGGCCGCCGAGGCCCTCGGGCTGATCAAGATGGACTTCCTGGGGTTGCGCAACCTGACGATCATCGACGACGCACTCGACAACATCGAGAGCAACCGTGGCCACCGGCCGGTGCTCGAAGAGCTCGAGCTCGACGATTCGGCGGCGTACGAACTGCTCTCCCGGGGCGACACGCTCGGCGTTTTCCAGCTCGACGGTGGCCCGATGCGGTCGCTGCTCCGGCTGATGAAGCCCGACAATTTCGAAGACATCTCGGCCCTGATTGCGCTCTATCGTCCGGGTCCGATGGGGGCGAACTCGCACACCAACTACGCGCTCCGCAAGAACGGCGCGCAAGCGATCACGCCGATCCATCCCGAGTTTCGGGAGTCGCTGAGCGACATCCTCGATACCAGCTACGGATTGATCATCTATCAGGAGCAGGTCATGGCGATCGCCCAGCGCGTCGCTGGCTTCTCCCTGGGTCAGGCTGACATCCTGCGCCGCGCCATGGGCAAGAAGAAGAAGTCAGAACTCGACAAGCAGTACGAGGGCTTCCAGACCGGAATGAAGACCAACGGCTATTCGGATGTCGCGATCAAGACGCTCTGGGAGATCCTGCTTCCGTTCTCCGACTACGCCTTCAACAAGGCGCACTCGGCCGCGTATGGAGTGCTCAGCTACTGGACCGCGTATCTGAAAGCGCACTATCCGGCCGAATACATGGCGGCGCTGCTCACGAGCGTCGGCGACGCCCGCGACAAGCTTGCGATCTATCTCAACGAGTGCCGCCGAATGGGAATCACGGTCCTCGCTCCCGACGTCAACGAGTCGATCGCCTACTTCTCGGCCGTCGGCGGGGACATCCGCTTCGGACTCGGTGCAATCCGCAACGTCGGCTCGGGAGTGGTGGCGGGTATTCGCACCGCACGGGAGGAGAAGGGACGCTTTACGAGTTTCCACGACTTCCTGCGCAAGGTGCCGATTCCGGTCGCGAACAAGCGCACCGTGGAATCGCTCATCAAGGCCGGTGCCTTCGACACGCTCGGGTCGACGCGGCGCGCCCTGATGGAAATCCACGAAGAGGCCGTCGAGGCCTCGGTGGCTGTCAAGCGCAACGAGGCCAACGGGCAAGTGGGCTTCGACTTCGACAGCCTGTGGGACGCGCCGGAGACGGTCGACAACGTGCCAAGTCGCCCGGAGTGGGCGAAGCGCGACAAGCTCGCTTTCGAGCGCGAGATGCTCGGGCTGTACGTCAGCGACCATCCGCTCGCTGGCCTCGAGCTGACCCTGGCGAAGCACGCCACCGTCTCGATCGCCGAGCTGCTCGACGGCGAGACGGCCAACGACGGGGAGACGGTCACGTTGGCGGGTCTGATCACGAGCGTGCAGCACCGCACGGCTCGCAACTCGGGCAAGCAGTACGGGATCGTGCAGCTCGAGGACTTCGGCGGCGAGATCTCGGTGATGTTCCTCGGCAAGACATACCAGGAGTTCTCGCCGGCCCTCACGAGCGATGCGATCGCCGTGATCAAGGGGCGCGTGAGTCAGCGTGACGACGGCCTGAACATCCATGCCGCGAGCATGTTCCTCCCCGATACCGGCCAGAGCCTCGGTTCGGGGCCGCTGATGATCTCGTTGCCGGAGCAGAGAGCCACCACCGAGGTGGTTGCCGCGCTCTATGACGTCCTGATCCGGCATTCCGGAGAGAACGAGGTGCGGATGCGCCTGGTGCGCGGCGACACGGCCCGGATGTTCGAGATCCCGTATCCGGTGTCGGTCACGGCAGATCTCTACGGTGAGCTGAAGCGGCTGCTGGGGCCGAACTGCGTCGTCTGAGTTGAGCTGGTGGCGAAAGTCATACTTGGTCGCCGGGCTGCCAGTAGCTGCGCTCGTGGTAGAGGAGCGGCACATCCGAGGCCCCGAGCGCGCCGTCCTCGATACGCACGACGATGGCCGCGCTCTGCTCGACCGGATAGCGACCGACGATGCGGCACAGCATCCAAGCCGGAACATCCTTCAGCAGCGGAAGCCCGAGAGGCCCGGGCGCCCAGTGGTCACCGTCGAAGCGCAGCGCGGCGTCGAGCGACAGCTTCTCGGCGGTGACGCGGTTTCGGATGCCCAGAAGATGCACGATTACGTGATCGGTCTGCTCGATCGCCGGCCACGCGCTCGCCTTGCGCGCCATGTTGAATGTGGCCATCGGGGGATCGGCGGCCAACGACGCCAGCGAGGTCGCCGTGAAGCCGGCGGGCCTGCCATCCGGGGCGAGCGCGGTGATCACCGAGACTCCGGCTGCGAGGCGGCGGAAGGCGAGTTTGAACGCCGAGACATCGTCGGTGATGTGCGACTCGGGGGTGGTGCTGGCTTCCATGCGTCGACTCTGCCACGATCCAGGCGGAGATTCCGGCGCCCACGTCGCCGGTAATATAAACGGGCCATGATCCAGACGCTCGACCTCCGCGGACGCCGCCCCTCCCGCGCGGAACTGATCACCCTCGTTCCCCGCGCGCTGATCGACGTGGCAGTAGCCGCGGACACCGCCGCGCAGTTGATTGCGGAGGTCCGAGCTACCGGCGAGGAGGCACTGCGAGCCCAAGCCGAGCGTCTCGACCTCGTGCGACCGGTCGCCATTCGAGTGGACTTCGCCGACATCGCCGCCGCCGTGGAGGGCCTCAATCCCGCCGTACGTGCTGCCATCGAGGAGGCGATCCGTCGCGTCCGCCTCGCGAGCGAGGCCCAGGTTCCGCCGCCCGCGGTAACGACGCTCGGCCCGGGCGCCGAGATCGTTCAGCGTTGGCAGCCGATCGACAGGGTCGGTTTTTACGTTCCAGGGGGCAAGGCGGCCTATCCGTCGAGCGTGGTGATGAATGTGGTGCCAGCGCAGGTGGCAGGTGTCGCCTCGGTCGTGCTGGTATCGCCGCCGCAGGCAGCCTTCGGCGGGGGAGTGCACCCGACCATCCTGGGCGCCGCGGGCATCCTGGGTGTCGAAGAGATCTACGCGATGGGCGGTGCGGGAGCGATCGGCGCGCTCGCCTATGGCGTGCCGAGCCTCGGCCTGGACCCGGTGGATCTCATCACCGGCCCCGGCAACATCTACGTCGCTGCCGCGAAGCGTCTGGTGCGCGGCGTCGCCGGAATCGACTCTGAGGCGGGGCCCACTGAGATCCTGGTAATCGCCGACGCCACCGCGGAGGCGAGCCTGGTGGCAGCCGATTTGATCAGTCAGGCCGAACACGACGAGCTCGCTGCGGCTGTGCTCGTGACCGACTCTCCCGAGTTGGTCGAGGCCGTGCTCGCCGAACTCGCCCGCCAGGCCGCGCTCACCAGTTCGGCCGTGCGCGTTGCCGCCGCCCTCGACGCGCGCCAGTCCGCGATCGTGCTCGTGGACGATATCGCCGCGGCCGCCGAGTTCAGCAATGCCTACGGTCCCGAGCACCTCGAGCTCCAGACAGCCGACCCCGGTGCGACTCTTGATCTGATCACCAACGCCGGTGCGATCTTCCTCGGCCGTGACGCCCCGGTGAGCCTCGGCGACTACCTCGCTGGCTCGAACCACGTGCTGCCCACCGGCGGGCAGTCGCGGTTCTCGTCCGGGCTCGGGACGATGACGTTTCTCCGCTCACAGCAATTGATCCGCTACGACCGCGGGGCGCTCAACGATGTGCGCGACAGCATCCGGGCGTTCAGCGATGCCGAGGAGCTGCCAGCGCATGGAGACGCGGTGGACGCGCGGTTCGCCGAGTAGGCGTTTCGCCTCCCAACTTCTGCCGCGTTCGCGCTTTATCCTGGTGGGACCATGTTCTGCCCCTTCTGCCGTTTTCCGGACTCGCGCGTCATCGATTCGCGCACCAGTGACGACGGTCTCGCGATCCGCCGCCGTCGTCAGTGCCCGCAGTGCGGCCGCCGTTTCAGCACCACCGAGACCGCGAGCCTGAGCGTCATCAAACGGAGCGGGATCGTCGAGTTGTTCAGTCGAGAGAAGATCATCTCGGGGGTGCGCAAGGCCTGCCAGGGGCGTCCGGTGAGCGATGCCGATCTTGCACTGCTCGCGCAGAAGGTCGAGGAGTCGATCCGCGCGACCGGTGTTTCTCAGATCGAGGCCAACGACATCGGTCTCTCGATCCTGCCGCCGTTGCGGGAGCTCGATGAGGTCGCCTATCTCCGTTTCGCCAGCGTGTACCAGGGTTTCGACTCGCTCGATGACTTCGAGGCCGCCATCACCCTGCTACGCGTCGAGCATGCGACAGAGCTAGCTGACGGTGATCACCCCGAGTAGGCAATATCGTGGTGATGGTATGTACCGCATCCTGTTCCGCCTCGTCCTGTCGCGCTTCGACCCGGAGTTGGCGCACCACCTGGCCTTCCTGGTTATCCGGATACTGCCCGTCATCGGCCTGGGCGCGCTCATACGTCGTACCACTCGCCCAGACCCGCGGCTCGCGGTCAGGACCCTCGGGCTGATCTTCCCGTCCCCGTTCGGCGTCGCCGCCGGATTCGACAAGGACGCCCGCGGCATCCACGGGCTCGGGCAGCTTGGCTTCGGTCACGTTGAGATCGGAACGGTGACGGCGCACGCGCAGCCGGGGAACCCGAAGCCGCGGCTGTTCCGCCTGATCCCGGATCGCGCGATCATCAACCGCATGGGCTTCAACAACCACGGGGCGGCGGCCGTGGTGCCGCGCCTGGAGCGCGAGAGGAGGCGCAGCATCCGTCCGATCATCGGGGTCAACATCGGCAAGAGCCGCGCGGTTGAGGTCGATGATGCGATTCCCGACTATCTCGAAAGCGCCCGGCTCCTCGCGCCGCACGCGGACTATCTGGTTGTGAACGTGAGTTCGCCAAACACGCCGGGCCTGCGCGGCCTGCAGGAACTCGACAAGCTCGCCCCGCTGCTGGAGGTGGTTCGCGACGCTGCCGCGGTGTCCCGAACCGGGGGCGTCCCGGTACTGGTCAAAATCGCCCCAGACCTCAGCGACGATGAGGTGCTGAAGATCGCCGAGCTAGCGGTCCGGCTCAAGCTGGCGGGAATCGTAGCCACCAACACGTCCTTGTCGCGCGAAGGTCTCCGCACGGCCCCGTCCGTCATTGAGGCCGCGGGCGCTGGGGGACTCTCGGGCCCGCCGGTGGCAGCCCGCGCGCTCGAGATC
>JAYWDH010000135.1:0-1505 GCA_043779945.1 Microbacteriaceae bacterium | reverse complement strand
CGACACGACGAAGTGGTCGGCCAGCCCGAGCGCGATCGCGTCGGCCCCGGATGCCATCCCGCCGGTCAGCGCGAGGTGCGTCCCGAGCTCCCCTGGCGCCCGCGCGAGCAGCCAGGTACCTGCAACGTCGGGAAAGAAGCCGATCGAAACCTCGGGCATCCCGATCCTGCTGCGCTCGGTGACGACGCGGATCCGGCCGTGCGCCGAAAGGCCGACGCCCCCGCCCAGAACCAAGCCGTCCATCAGAGCAACATAGGGCTTGGGGTAGGCGGCGATCGCGGCATCCAGGGCGTATTCATCTGCCCAGAATCGGGAGGCGTCGTCGCGGCCGTCGCGAACGGCGTGGTAGATCGCGACGATGTCGCCGCCGGCACAGAGCCCGCGGTCGCCCGCTCCCGAAAGCAGCACAGTGCGGACGGAGTCGTCGTTCGCCCATTTCTCGAGCACCGCCGTCATCCGCCGAACCATTGCGAGGGTGAGCGAGTTGATCGCTCGCGGTCGGTTGAGGATCAGGTGGCCGAGGCTCCCGGCCCGGCGCACCAGGACCTCATCGTCCGCTGAATCAGACATCACGCTCCCGCGAGATCGCGACCCACGATGAGCCGCATGATTTCGTTTGTCCCCTCCAGTATCTGGTGAACGCGCAGGTCACGCACGATGCGTTCGATGCCGTACTCGCTGAGGTAGCCGTAACCACCGTGCAGCTGGAGTGCCGCGTTGGCGACCTCGAAGCCCGCGTCTGTCGCCATCCGCTTCGCCATCGCGCAGAGCACGACCGCGTCGTCGGCACCGCGATCGAGGGCGTCGGCGGCGCGCCACAGTAGCGTGCGGGCCGACTCGAGCTGCATCCGCATGTCGGCAAGCTGGAAGAGCAGTGCCTCTTTCTCGATGAGCGGGCTGCCGAAGGCCTCGCGGGTCTTCAGGTACGCCACCGTCTTGTCGAGCGCCAGCTGCCCGCCGCCGAGTGAGCAGGCCCCGATGTTCAGGCGACCGCCGTCGAGGGCGTGCATCGCGATTCCGAAGCCATCGCCCTCGGCGCCAAGGCGGTTCGCCACCGGCACGTGCACCTCGTCGAAGACCACCTGCCGCGTCGGCTGCGCGTGCCAGCCCATCTTCTTCTCGAGCGGACCGAAGCTCATCCCTGGCGTTCCAGCCGGTACCACGATGGCGCTAATGCCATGGCTGCCGGTTTCCGCGGTGCGGGCCATCACCACGTAGACCGCTGCGGCGCCCGCCCCCGAAGTGAACTGCTTCGCCCCGTTGAGCACGTACTGGTCGCCGACACGTTCCGCGCGGGTTCGAAGCGCTGCCGCGTCTGAACCCATGCCCGGCTCGGTCAGGCAGTAGCTGCCGAGGGCGCCCATCGTGGTCAGTGAGGTCACCCACTCGGCGCGTTGGCGGTCGTTGCCATAGCGATCGATCATCCACACCACCATGTTGTGGATCGAGATGTAAGCGGCGATCGTCACGTCGCCTTGGGCGAGTTCCTCGAACACGCGTACTGC
>JAYWDH010000134.1:0-4751 GCA_043779945.1 Microbacteriaceae bacterium | reverse complement strand
TCTGGGGCGTCTTTGCCTTCGTACGGACCACGCCGGATCCACGCTCCCCGAGGCGCCTCCGGTTTGTCCTGGCCACTATCCGGCGCCCGGGGTCGGCGGCGTCCTGCTGATCTCAGCTCTCACCATTTCGCCGCTCGTCGCCACGAAGGCCGGGCGGAACGCCCTGCACGGATCCGCCGGCACGACGAACGGCGACTTCAGCACGCGGGCACGACCCCGGTGGGTCCCGCTCCGGCCGGTCCGGGCCCGCTCCGCCGGGGCGGTAGTTCAGGAAGAACCACCGGAATCCGCCGATTCCGAACCGTCTCGGCCCGTTCTTCCTGAGTTGCCACCTGAGTTGCCACCTGAGTTGCCACCGTGGTTGCCACCATTGTTGCCACCGTGGTTGCCGTCATTGTTGCCACCGGGCCGGCGTCGGCGCGTTGGACGTCGGCGCGGGGCGCGCGGGACTTCGGTCGTGCTGCATCCAGTTGCGAGCACCCCGGTACGCGGAACGACCCGCGATCCGGAGACGGCGGGTCGTTCGTGGGCTGCGCTCGGTCGAGGAAACGTCGGATCATCGCCGCGGCAGCTCGAGCAGCAGCAGACGCCGCGCGCCTCGTTCACGCTCACAGCGTGACAGCTCGGCGACGAAGCCGGCAACTGTTCGATCGCGTTGCTCGAATCGATCCGGCACGTGCTCGATGTTGCGGCGACCCCAGATAACGAGGGCCAGGCCAAGTCGGAGCGCCAAACGGTCGGCGCGCGAGCCGCGCGACGCGCTCAGGCTAGCCGACGCCGGATGCGGCGCGACGGAATACTGACCGGCGGCCACCGGGGCGGATCGATCGGGGCTCAGGGGAGCCTCGAGGTCGGTCTTCATGGTGAATCCTTCGTTCGTGCCGACGGCGTGGCGCGGCGGCTGCTGTGCAAACGCGGGCGGATGCGCTCTCACGAGTGGTGGGCGGCATTCGGTCGAGGGCGGCCCGACTTGATGGGTCGAGCCGACGACACGAGCGGGGAGCGCGTGTCGTCTGTCGGACGAGAGATGGACCGGCAGGACCGGCAGGACCGGCAGGATCAGCAGGATCAGCGGGATCAGCGACGCGAACGAGCGCCTACCGGAGATCCGGGACTGCTTCGCCAGCGTCGGAGCCGACTGCGCCTAAAAGGGGCAGGCAGCTATGCGGCGGCGCCGGCGAAGCAGGCCGTACGAATACGTGCGAATCCGCGGTATGCGGTCTTCGTCGTCATGTGAAACATCATGATTGGCCTCCGTTCCTGTCGGCGTAGGCCCCCACCGTAGCGAACAGCCCGGTGTCGGTTCAACCGGCGAAATCAAACCGTGACCTAGAGCGCGGATCCCGCAGCAATCCCCGGCAGCGCGGTCACCCTGCTCATGAAACGGGTCACGTTCTCGTCGACGATGATGTCGCTCGGCCGCAGTGGACGCGTGAGGTACAGGCCATCGAGCTCCGTGATCCGGCTCAGGGCAACGTAGGTCTGGCCGGGCGCGAAGCTGCGTTCGCCGAGATCCACGATGGCCCGCTCGTAGCTCTTGCCCTGCGACTTGTGAATGGTGACCGCCCACGCCAGCCGCAGCGGGAACTGCGTGAACTCGGCGACGACATCTTTGTTGAGCGTCTTGGTGGCCGCGGTGTAGCTGTAGCGGTAACGCTCCCAGGTGGCGGGACGCACCTCGTGGCGCTCGCCGTCGACGTCGACCATCACGGTGTCGCTGATCTTCACGACCTCGCCGATCGTGCCGTTCACCCAGCGGCCCTCGCCCCCGACGTCGTTCCGCAGGAACATCACCTGCGCGCCGACTTTCAACTCGAGCTTCTCGTCGGCCGGGTACGCCCGCCCGCCGAACTCGCCGCTCACCTCGGCTACCGCGGTGAGCGCGCGTCCGGGCAACTTGGCGAGCGCGGCCGCGTTGATACGCGTCACGGTGGCGTTTGTGGTGGCCAGCGTGATGGCGCCGTCCGTGGGCGCGGGGCGCGCACCCACCTCGTTGAGCCGCAGCGCCATGTCGGCGGTCACGACCCCGTGCCGCACCGCGGTCAGCAGCTTCTTGAACTCGAGCTCGTGCTGGCGGTGGATGGTCGCCAACTCGTAGATCGTGAGATCGGCGTCGCTCCACACCTGAGCGTCGAAGAACCACATCGAGCGGTAGCGATCGGCGAAGTACGCCCGCTCCTCGGGGTCCCCGGGCACCGGCGCCAGTTGGAAAGGGTCACCGAAGAGCACCAGCTGCACGCCGCCGAATGCCTCGTCTTTGCGGGAGCGCGCCTGGCGCAGGGAGCGGTCGATGGCATCCATCAGGTCGGCGTTGACCATGGAAACCTCATCGATCACCAGGGTGTCGATCGCGTTGAGCAGCTTGCGCACCTCGGGGCCCTGCTCGATGGTGTGGTCGGCGATGACCCCGATCGGAAGACGAAGCAGCGAATGGATGGTCTGGCCGCCCACATTGAGCGCCGCGACCCCGGTGGGGGCGGCGATCACGAGGTTCTTGGCGGTATTCCACGACAGGTGCTCGAGCAGGGTCGACTTGCCGGTGCCAGCGCGGCCCGTGACGAAGATGTGCGCGCGGGTGTTCTCGATCGCGTTGAAGACGGCATCCTGCTCGGGGGAGAGCGGGGGCCGGGGCATCCCCTCACCTTAACCGCTCGGACACGCGCGCCAGTTGGCACTCACCGGCCTGTTCACAGCCGGGTGGTCGCGGCGGCTCCGTAGGATTCTGCTCATGCGACGCGCCGTTCTCCCCAGGCTGATCGGCCCCAGGCTGATCGTGCCCTGGCTGATCGCATTCGGAATCGCCCTGCTCGGCGGCGTCGGGGCGGTCGTCGCGCTGGACGCGACCGTGTTCAGCGCGGGCAGCTTCGTGCAGCTGTACATGGATGCGCTGGCTCGCGGCGACGTGTCCGACGCGTTGTCGCTCCCGGGGGTGCACGCGACCGGGCACGGGGGCGCCAGCGAGCCAAGCATCGCGCTGCTGCATGACGGGACGCTGGCGGGGCTGCGCGACATCCATCAAATCGGCAACGAGGACCGCCACGGGACGCACCTGATCACCATCCGCTGGACCTCGCCGGACGGCTCGGGCACGACGACCTTCCAGGTCAAGCGGGTCGGCATGCGCTTCGGCCTCTTTCCGGACTGGAGTTTCGCCGTGAGCCCGATGGCGACCGTGTCGCTCACCGTCGAGAACAACGCCAGTTTCACGGTCAACGGTGCCTCCGAGGTCTCCGACACCCTCGCCAGCCTGCCCGTCAAGTACGCGCTGCTGGTGCCGGGCGCATACTCGTTCGGGCATACCAGTCGCTACCTCACCGCGGTTCCGGATGTCGTGCTCGCCGACACGGTGAGCCAGACCCTGCGCGGCACTGTCGCCACCCGGGCGAACACGGCCTTCGTCTCGACCGTGTCCACGCTCGTGGACTCGCAGCTGCGGGACTGCGCGACCCAGCAGGTCCTTTTCCCGACCGGATGCACCTTCGGCCAGTCGGTCAGCGACCGGGTCTCCGGGCTGCCGAAGTGGTCGATCGTTGCGCTGCCGCGGCTCACGATCGTGCCAGGAACGAAGTTCGGCAGTTGGGCAATCCCGGCGACGCCGGGTACCGCGCACCTCGTGGTGAGTGTTACCTCACTCCTCGACGGGACAAGCTCGGAGTTCAACCAGGACGTCCCCTTCAAGGTGCAGGGTGACATCGCGCTCGGGGCCGACGGCTCGATGAACGTCACGCTGCGCTGAGCGCCGAACTACCCGAGCGCTATCGGCGCCCCGCCCGCTCAGCCAGCATCGCGTTGTACGCCTCGCGCTCGGCGTCGCCGTCACGATCGGCCGCGCGATCCATCCGCTTGGCGTCGCGGGTGTCGCTGCGGTTCCACAGGATCGCGACGATGATCGCCAGGCTGACGGTGGGGATCTCGCCGACGCTCCACGCGATCCCGCCGGCCGCCTGCTGATCCTGCAGCGGGGTCGCGCCCCACTCCCGGCCCATCGCGCCGTACCAGTCGGAAAGGAACAGGCCTTGGTTTGAGATCAGTCCGAGCCCGAAAAAGGCGTGCAGGGCCATGGTCGCCATCAGCAGCACGAGCCGCAACGGATACGGCGCCTGATTGCCGACCGGGTCGACCCCGACGAGGGTCTGCACGAAGAGGTAGCCGACGACGAGGAAGTGGAAGATCATCCACTCGTGGCCGACGTGGTCGACGGTCGCCCAGCGGAACAGCGGCGAGTAATAGAAGACCCAGAGCGACACGGCGAACAGTCCGGCGGCGACCAGGGGGCTTGTGAGCACGTTCGCGACGCGCGCGTGCACGAGCAGCAGGATCCACTCGCGGCCGCCGCGGCTGCCGTCATCCCTCTTCCTGATGGTGCGAAGCGCCAGCGTGACCGGCGCCGAGAGCACGAGCAGCACCGGGATCGCCATTGTCAGCAGCATGTGTTCGAGCATGTGCATGCTGAAGAGGAACTGCTCGTAGACGTTCAGAGAGCCATTCGTGGTGAGGAACAGGATGACGATGCCCGACACCCAGAGCGCCGTGCGGTACCAGGGCCATGCATCGCCGCGCCGACGGAGACGCACCACGCCGGCCACGTAAAAGAACAGGGCGAAGAAGCACAGGATCGCCCACAGCAGGTCGAAGTTGAATGAGGTGAAGAAGCGCAGCGGAGTGAGCTCCGGCGGCAGGGGGGTGCCGGTGAGGTACTCGGCGGGCGTGGTGTTCGCGACACGCGATGCCGACACGGCGTTGATCGGAGG
>JAYWDH010000133.1:0-1519 GCA_043779945.1 Microbacteriaceae bacterium | reverse complement strand
CCCAGCCTATGGGGTACGAACAGCCGCGACTTTGTCGGACATCCACAGAAGTCCCCGCGTCACGCTGTGGATGGTCGCCAGCATGCGCAGGGCCAGCGGGGGCACGGTCCGAGCTGCTTCAGCGGTTCCAGAGCCCGGTCCACTCGATGCCAAGAGCGCGCACCAGTTTGCGCAGTAGCGGAACGCTGAGTCCGACGACGGCGTGCGGGTCGCCTTCGATCCTCTCGATGAATCCGGCACCCTTCGAGTCGATGGTGAACGCGCCGGCCACCTCGAGCGGCTCTCCGGTGGCGATGTACGCATCGATCTCGGCATCCGTGATGTCGCTGGCGAAGTGCACACGCGCCTCGGCGACGCCGCCGATCGCCTGTCCCACCACGCCGTGGCGCGCGTCGATGAGCCAGTGGCCGGAGTGCAGCAGCCCGGAGCGGCCGCGCTGGGCGTACCAGCGTTCGCGGGCGGTCTCGGGCAGATGGGGCTTGCCGTATACCTCGCCGTCGAGCTCGAAGGCGGAGTCGCCGCCAAGGACCAGCCCGTCGATCGGGACGCCGTCGCCGATGGCCGGGTCGAGCACCGCCTCGGCCTTCAGCCGCGCAAGCAACTGCACCATCTCGGCGGCTGTCAGCGAGCCTGCCGCGGCGGCGGCCGCCTCCTCGTCAACTCGCGACGGGATCGTGATCGGCTCGATGCCCACCGCCCGAAGTGTGGCCAGTCTGGCCGGTGACGTCGACGCGAGGTAGATACGGACGGGTGCTTCGGCTGGTCCTTCGGGGGCGGGGGACATGGCGCGCTCCTATGCTCGAAGAATGGGTGAGATGGCGGGCCGTGAGGTCGAACTCGAGGCTACCAAGATCGCGCACGGCGGGATCTCGGTCGCCCGGCTTGACGGGCGGGTGGTGTTCGTCTCGGACACGATCCCAGGCGAGAAAGTTGTTGCCAGGATCACGGATGACTCCAAGCCGAGCTTCTGGCGTGCCGAGACGATCCGCGTGCTCGAGTCGAGTGTGCACCGGCAGGCGCATGTCTGGGCCGAAGCTTCCGTGGACCGCGACCCCGAGGATCGCGCGGGCGGTGCCGAGTTCGGGCACATCGTGCTCGGCCGCCAGCGCGAGCTGAAGGCGCAGGTGCTGGCTGAGGGCCTGCAGCGTATGGCCGGCCTCGAGCGGCAGGTCGAGGTGGAGGGGCTGAGTGGTCAGGGCAGCGAGTCCGCGGATGGCATCGGTTGGCGCACTCGCGTGCGACTGCACGTTGCCTCCGACGGCACCGTGGGGCCGTATGCCGCACGCTCGCACCGCGTCATCCCCGTCGCCGACCTCCCGCTTGCCACCCACGCGGTTCGCGAGATCGCGCCGCTGCACGAGAAGATCACCGGGGCTGACACGGTCGACGTGCTCGCCCCGAGCATCGGTGGCGCACGCCTGATCGTCGGAACGCAGACCCCGAGCATCGTGCGCGAGCGCGTGGGCGAGCGCGAGTTCCGCGTCGACGACGGTGGCTTCTGGCAGGTGCACGCCGGGGC